>NZ_JAVJQP010000002.1:0-50149 GCF_040218875.1 Coleofasciculus sp. D1-CHI-01 | reverse complement strand
CCCCAGCTCCCTCTGCTCCCCCAGCTCCCTCTGCTCCCCCAGCTCCCTCTGCTCCCCCATACCGATCGCGTCAATATCTTTCAGGGTTTGAAACACATTCCCGGTGAGAGTGACATCGCTGACAGGTTCTGCAATCTTACCATTGCGAATCATATAGTTGGTAAAAGTATAGTCAAATATAGACAGACTAAATTTCATTGCAGAAATTCCCTTCGCTTTTACTTTGAGAGATTAATTCTCATAATCGTGAACTACGCACCTCTCTATCCCATAGCGGTTAAACGCATTTGGGAATGCTTTTCGTAAAATATTGTAGGAACCTATAACATCAGATTGAACAAGAACCCCCTTGTCTGTACGATATAAACCTCGTTTAATTCTTTTTCCACTAAAAACGGGTTTTTCAGTAAGCTCTCCATAAACGGGGAGAGGATCTAAATTCAAAAAATTAGAAGCTGATGTATAGGATTCTTCTTGAAGAATCACAGATATTCCGGCTAATTGACATTTGTAAATAATCCTGTCAATTAATCGAGCATGAGGAACGGTCACAAATTTTTGATTGTTGACTTTTCCTAAGTTCACTTCTTGTTTCCAACCGTCATTTTTCCCAATGACTAAAGTGGTGATATCTTGATCAAATAAGAGATTGACTAAATAACGACTAGCTCGGTGAAGATAATTATCTATCTTCTGATTACGGCAACGGGTTAAACGACGAATTCTCTGGGAACTTTGACGATTGCTTTTTAAGAGAGATTGTAACTTAGCTCGACGCTGGTTATAAAATTGATTTAGGCTTTTTAAGGGTCTGCCATTAATCAACAAAGGAGTAAACTCCGGTTGATTTGAAGTTAGAGCCATCAAATTATCTATACCTAAATCTATCGCGGCTATCTTTTCATTTGGGGTTAAGAACTGTTCTTTTTCTTCATAAATTACCTCAATTACATAACAATCGCACTTGGGGACAATCCTCACTTCTGCTATACGGTTAGCCACTTGACTTGCTTTTTAAATTCAGAGTTCGCGGCAAAAAAAGATTTCCAGTTCCGATCTAATCCCCTTAAAACTTGCTGTGATACTTTAGCGGGTAAGGAGTCCTTATATTGTTCTGTATCTTTCATCAAGGAAGCCATCTGATTATAAGTCAAATACCCCTGACCATAAATCCAGTTTTGACGGATGAGATAATTGGCAGAGTTATAAAGATTTTTAGACTGCCAAGATAATCGATCTATCGACCTCCAAAAACGATGTCCTTTTTTGATTATATGTCTTTCCGATAGTAGCATTATTGTCCGTGAGATTTTAACTCGGCTATAATCTTTTCGGTTTTTCGTTTCGACCTTCTTAATCCGTACATCCGCGAGCAAAAGGAAGTGATAATGGCAATTAAGTCTTCCATTAATTCATCTGTTTTATCCTCACTTTGATTAACAATTTCAACTTTTTTGTCTAATTCTTTGAGGAGAATCTCTATATAATTTGTTCCAAATCTAGCGAGACGATCTTTATGTTCTAATGACTATATCTGACTATATTGTTATTGAAAGTTTACAATACCCTTCTCCGGCGGCAAAGGTGAACATTTCACCATTCGTTTGTCCGCCTAACATCCGCACCGCATACACCCCTTCCTCGATATCGCCAATCATCTCCTCAAAGGAACAGTCTCCGGGTTCAATCGCTGTATTCGTCATCCGTACAATGGGCGGATAGGTAGCATTAATCGCCCTGGCGTTCCCTGTTGGCGTTTCTTGCATCTTGCCTGCGGTTTCCCGTGAATGCAACCGTTGGCTGAGAATGCCATCTTTAATTAAATACTTGCGCTGGGCGGGTACTCCTTCATCATCGTAGTGTAGAGTACCTGGTAAACCCGGTAGAGTGGCATCATCAATTACATTCAGTTGGGGAATCGCCATCGGTTTCCCTAGGGTGAGTAACTCTTGCATCCGGGGATTTTCATAGACAAAATCGGCTTCTGATAAATGTCCAAAGGCTTCGTGAATGAAGACACCCGCCAAATAGGGATCTAAGACAACCGTGTGCTGTCCACCCTTTACTGACTTCGCTTCTAGCTGAGTCACCGCCCGTTTCGCCGCCCCTAACACCCGTTCTTCAATCCCCACTAATGCATCGTAATCGGAACGGGAGTGAACCGACTCAAAACCTTGACGCAACCCCTTGGCTACGATTTAGCTTACTGAAAATTGACAAGATTTCGCTGATAAGGGATCACTAATAACTGCTCACGGCGTCTTGAAGCCATTAGCTATACTGGTAAATAACCGATTGCCCTAGCAGACTTATACCCGTAAAAAAATGTCTTTCAGATTTCTATTAAGGGATGCCTGGAAAGCATGGCATCGCCATAGTGGTTGGATGGCTTGGAATTTATTTCTCGCCTTTATCCCCTTAGCTTTAAGCGTTTGGCTCTTTCGCCGCTCATCTGGAACCCGTAACCTTTTATGGTGGGCGGGTTTCATTGTTTTCATGGCATTCTTACCTAATGCACCTTATTTGCTGACGGATATCATCCACCTGATTGATGCGGTGCGCCGTGACTATTCCGTCTGGGTGATTACGTTAGTGCTAATTCCGCAACATTTCAGTGTTATTCTACTTGGCTTTGAAGCTTACGTTATCTCGTTAATTAATTTAGGATACTATTTACAAAAACAAGGCATGGGTAAGTTGACGATTCCGGCTGAACTGATTACTCATGCTCTGTGCGCGGTTGGTATCTATTTAGGGCGATTCCTCCGATTTAATAGTTGGGATTTAGTCACACAACCGGAGGATTTAGCCCAAACCATTGTGGATGACTTAACTGCCAAACGTCCCTTGTTCGTCATGTTTGTCACCTTTATCGTGTTGACAGTATTGTATTGGGTGATGAAACAAATCACGCTGGGGCTAATCCTGAAAATGCGTGATCGGAAAGTTCTTCACGAAGCCGGTGGGGAGAATTAAAGTTAACGGTGGTGATTGTCATTTGTCATACTCGCTTTCATCGAGAAGCAAGCTACGTCATTTGTTAATACCTGTGAAGCGAGTGAGTAGGGTGCCGTTAGCGACAGCGTAACGCACCCCAATCCTTTAAAAATCGGTGCGTTACTACTGGACTGACACAGCTAAAATTGTGGATTAGATTTGTTTTGTAGTAAGGGAACCTGAGCCAACTCCAGCTAGGCGTTGAAGCACGCTTTGTGCTTACTACAAACAATCCCATACGTTAAAATGCTGGCAGAACAGGTATTTGGTGAATTACTCGGCGCATGATTGACAATTTACAAACTCAACTGTACCAACTGGAACAATTTGCCGATAATCTGGTTGGCAATCAGCTTACGCATCTGAGTGCATTAAGCATTGGGATTATTTTTGCGGCTGGGTTGCTGACTAGCCTCACTCCTTGTATGCTATCTATGCTGCCGATCACAATAGGCTACATTGGCGGCTATGAAGCCAAAGGACGCCTGCAAGCCGCGACTCAATCCACTTGGTTTGCACTGGGGTTGGCAACCACTCTGGCTGGATTGGGGATTTTAGCCGCATCGGTGGGACGAGTTTATGGGCAAGTGGGTATCGGATTACCGATAATTGTTAGCCTGATTGCGATTATCATGGGGCTAAACCTACTCGAAGCCTTACCCCTGCAATTACCGTCTTTTGATGGAATGGAGTGGATTTCCCCCGATTTGCCCAAGGGGATACGTTCTTATCTGATTGGGTTAACCTTTGGTTTAGTCGCCTCTCCTTGCAGTACACCCGTTTTGGCAACATTACTGGCTTGGGTAGCGAGTACACAAGACTGGGTTTTAGGTGGGGTTCTGCTATTATCCTATACGGCGGGTTATGTTACCCCATTGATTGTGGCAGGTACATTTACTGCTTCAATAAAGAAGTTATTAGAAGTACGCCAATGGTCAAGTTGGATTACACCCGTGAGTGGGGCTTTATTAGTCGGATTCGGCGTCTTTTCGCTGCTGTCTCGGATTCCTGGGGGAATTTTTTAATTAAATGACGTTAGATAATCAATCTGTGCCTAATCCCGTCGGACGTTGGTTCCGACGTTATATCGTATCATTTCTGGCAGATTTACGACTGGCGATCGCACTCCTTCTCGCGATCGCGCTTTTCAGTATCAGTGGCACCATTATCGAACAGGGTCAATCTCTTGCCTTTTATCAAGCCAATTATCCCGAAAATCCCGCCTTATTTGGTTTCTTAACCTGGAAAGTTCTCCTATTCTTAGGATTAGACCATGTATACCGGACATGGTGGTTTTTGTCAATCCTGGTTCTGTTTGGCAGTAGTCTCACCGCTTGCACGTTTACTCGTCAATTTCCCGCCCTGAAAGCCGCCCGTCGCTGGAATTATTATCAAGAACCGCGTCAGTTTCAGAAACTAGCACTCAGCGCTGAACTAGAAACGGGTTCCCTGAATTCTTTATCCCAACTGCTACAAGCCAAGCGCTATCGGGTATTTCAAGAAGGAGATAGCCTCTACGCCCGCAAAGGAATCGTGGGGCGGATTGGTCCAATTGTCGTTCATGCCAGTATGCTGATTATTCTGGCTGGGTCAATTTGGGGGGCGATGACGGGATTTATGGCACAGGAAATGGTTCCTAGTGGCGAAACCTTTCACGTCCGAAATATTATTGATGCGGGTCCCTGGGCAAAGCCTCAAATTCCCCAGAATTGGGGCGTTCACGTTAATCGCTTCTGGATTGATTACACACCCGAAGGTGGAATTGATCAGTTTTATTCTGATTTATCGGTAGTGGATAATCAGGAACAAGAAATTGACAGAGAAACCATTTATGTAAACAAACCCCTCCGCCATCAGGGTGTCACCTTCTACCAAACCGACTGGGGAATCGCGGCGGTGCAGGTACAGTTAAATAATAGTCCGATATTCCAGTTACCCATGGCGAAACTGGATATCCAAGGGAATGGGCGCATCTGGGGGACTTGGGTACCGACGAAACCGGATTTAAGTGAAGGGGCTTCGCTGTTGGCAAAAGATTTACAGGGGACGGTTTTGGTGTACGATGCCAAGGGGAAATTAGTCTCCACGGTTCGTTCTGGGATGAGTACCCAAGTGAATGGGGTAACGTTGCGTCTTAAGGAATTGATTGGCAGTACAGGCTTACAAATAAAAGCTGATCCCGGTATTCCGATTGTGTATACAGGCTTTGGTTTGCTGATGGTGGGTGTAATTATGAGTTATGTGTCTCACTCGCAAATTTGGGCATTACAAAAAGGCGATCGTTTTTATGTGGGGGGGAGAACGAACCGCGCCCAAGTATCCTTTGAGCGAGAAGTGATTGAGATTTTAGATCAATTGCATGAGGATAAACCAACCCCTGACGTTCCGTTACAAGAAGCGATGCAAGTCTAGGGGTGTGGCTCCCCCCGCTTCCCCTGCTCCCCCTACTTCCCCTGCTCCCCCCGCTTCCCCTGCTTCCCCCGCTTCCCCAGCTCCCCCAGCTCCCCCAGCTTCCCTTCACCACAACTCTTATTCAGCCACCCCTAATTCCTCCGCACAAAACTTATTGAGATCGCTGACATCGGGATGAGTGCGGAGATAGTCTCGCAACCAGTTGCAACCGCGAACCAGCAAGTCGTCTAACGTCTCCACCCGCCACAACCGCACGGTTCCGTCATCGGAAGCGCTAGCAATTTGCGCTCCATCGGGGCTAAACGTGACACTCCTAACCCAATCTTCATGACCGCGCAGTTGATTTCGCTCGCGAATTTGATTCAGAATCTGTTGTAGTGCGGAGAGGGGACTATAGGCGGGATACTGATTAATCGGTCGGTCTTTTACCAAAGCTTTTAGCTCTTTCCCTGCTTCCATAGCGGTGAGTAATGCCGGAATTTGAGTATAGTTAAATTGCCGTAGAGCTAATGTACCACGCCGTTCAAGTTCCGTTCCTGTTAGGGCTTCTTCAGTTTGTTTCTTAGCCTCTGCTCGTTCAGCTTCGGCTTGTGTTAGAGAAGCTTGAGCGAATTCATACTGCTCTTGAGCATCCTTAACTTTAGCTTGGGCTAATTCTACCTGTTCATTCGCCTCCTGTTCTCGTCGTTTCGCCACTTCCACCTGTCGGTTGGCGGCTTCTGCTTGCTGTTGAGCCTGAGCCGCATTCTGTTGAGCGGTGGTTTCTCGCTGTTGAGCGGCTTCCGCTTGTTGTTGAGCCGCGACAACTCGCTGTTTAGCTATTTTGGCTCGCTCCAGCGCTTCTTTCTCCCGTTTTTCTGTCTCATTAAGTCGCTGACGCGCTACTTGCTCTCGTTTTTGAGCCACTACGAATTGCTCTCTAGCTGTCTTGACTCCCTGCAGCGCGTCTTCCTCTCCTTGTTTCGCTTCTTCCTCTCCCTGTTGAGCAGCTAATTCAGCTTGACGCGCTGCTTGCTCTCGTTGTTGAGCCTCTTGAATATCTCGATTCGCTGTTGCACCTGTCCAAGCTAACCCAAATCCGGCGCTGATTACTGTCAATACCAATACCACCGAACCCACCCGCACCCGTCGCGAGACTTTCCGATTCTCTGCGGCTAATTCCTGCTTCGTTTGCTCCGCTTGTTCCACCTCCACCATCACCCGTTCTCGTTCCTCCAGAACCAAGCTTAACTCTCCCCGCACCCGTTCAATACTCCGCTCTAACTGCTGACGCTGTTCCCGTTCCCGATTCAATTGAGCAATAATTTCTTGTATCTTTGGCTCTTGCTGCTGGCGAATAAAGGACACTAAATAATCATGCACCAACTGATAGCGGTCATCCGGCGTATCAGGAACAATAAAAACTAACCCCGATAACACTAAAATCTCTAAAATTAAATCCAACTGACTCGCCGCTACTGTGACAAAATCCTTTAACTCCTCCTCCAACTCCCCACGAGTTTTCAGCAATCGCCGCTCTTTCTCATCCGTCAACAAATACAACAGCACCTCCGCCACGGGCTGATTTTCTTCGCCGCAATCCTCCACCACTTCCGCCAGATAGCGCAGCACTAATTCTTCCTTCGTACCAAACTGTTGATACTCCGCCAAGGTTCTAATCCCCTCAGCTTGCAGTTGCGCCCCGACAACCTGTAACTCAATCGGGCGTACTTTCTGATAATCTCCCGCTAAATCCTGCACCAGTTGTTCAATTAACGCCGATTCCAGCTTAAAATTAGACCGTGTGGTCAGTTGTTCGAGTAACGTTTGTGCCTCCTCTGGTGTCAAGTTAGAAATTTTATAGAGACTATTCTTACTCAACAGGTCATAACTTCCCATTCCGGGTTGGTCTACTAAATAATAGAGGTAATCTCGGCGAATAGAAAAAATCACCGTCAGGGACAAAATATCTAGACACTGACCTAAAAACTCAAAAAAATCAGCCTCAAAGATTTTATTCTTGCCACCCTTGTCATCGGGAACAAAAAAGAATTCCTCAAACTGGTCAAAAATTAACACAATTCGCACCTGCTGGGTTTCACTCTGGCGCAAGGCTTCTAGAATCGCGGCTTGAGAGTCGAGGGGTTGAGTGATGGGAATATTGTGTGTTTTTAGCGCGGCGGTTAATTGCTGTCCTAATTCTCGTTCCCAATCAGTATAAACTTGGCTCAAAATTGGAATAATGCGTTGTCCACTAACGGTAGTATGGTGTAGAGTTGGTATGAGTCCAGCATTGACTAAAGAACTTTTGCCTACGCCAGAATAACCATAAATTACAATAACTTTATGATCAGAACGCTGCACCCGTTCCACTAATTCTCGCACATCTTTTTCCCAGCCTGAAGCGATAATTTCTGGGGCGATGAAACCTAACCCCCCAGCCCCCTTCCCTGCAAGGGAAGGGGGAGAATTCAGGACAGAATGTGGAGAATTCAAGACGAAATGTGGAGTATTGAGGACAGAATGTGAAGTATTCAAAGCCTCTCTCCTTGCAGGAGAAAGGTTTGGAGAGAGGTTTCTTGCAGGAGAGAGGTTTGCCCCAACAATCGATGGAATGCGACTGGCACCGATAAACGCCCTTAATCCTAATTGGGTTTCAACGGTTTGCTGTTCCTGTTTAATTTTAAAAGCCTTCAGATAATCTTTTGTCTGCCAGTAGAGATCATGTAAATCGCCTAAAATATCCAGATAAAGCCGAGGATTCGATAACAGTTGACTGATACCATGGGCAACTTCTAACTGTTCAATCGCCGCCAAACATTGACCTAAATTAACCTGCGATCGCGCTTTAATCCAATAGCATCTACTTTTTACCTCTATCTCTTCCCCAAGCGCAATTGTCTCACCATAATTTAACGCCGTTTCCGCCAACTCCTGCGCCGCTTGCCAACGTTCTTCAGCCAAAGCAACATCAGCCAAAAACGTATAATCCAACGCCAATTTATCCCGGCGATTTTCCCCTTGGTCAAACGCCAACGCCTGTTCCGCCAACTCCCGTAACTGTTGCCAATCCTGCAACTCCCGCAAAACCGCACCAAACACCCCAATCGAATCAGCAATTAAATCCGGACGTTGCGCCCGATGAAAGGCAGTTAAAGCTTGTTGAATAGAGTCTTTAAGTTTCTGTTGAATCTGATTATAGTCATCACTAGAAATTGTCGCAGGTTGAATCCGATTAATTTGGCAAAAATAACCATAAACCATCTCCCTTAAAACAATCCCTTCATACTCAAAACGCTGCAATTCCTGCCAACATCCCAAGGCTTGCTCAAAGTAATCAATTGCCGTTTGAATCTCTCCCTGCTGTTCTTGACAAATACCTAATAATGTGAATAACGCCGCCGCTAATTCCGGTTCTAACCCGTCATCCTCTAACTGCAACTCCCCCTCAGCCGCCTCTAATTCTCCCCTAAGTTCAATACACTCCGTCTCCGTTAAAATCAACCCATCCGCCAACCATTGATCCGCCTTCCCTGTAATAAACGCCGCCAACTCCCCACGGCTAATCGTAAACCGACTACTCACCCCCCAACTTTCCAGATTTCGGGCAAACTGCATCCATTGCGCCTTCACCGAATCCGTCACCCAAACCACAACCGGAAACGGACAATGCTGACGAAACTCTTCCCGCACCAAATCCGCCCCCGCCAGCATCCTCTCCAGAGATAGCACCGACTCCAACCCCAAAACCATCAGCGCCCCCGGCTTATCCCCCTGCAACTCCCTCTGAATCCGCTGATATAGCACCGTATCATCAGGGTTCAGCGTAATCGTGCGAATCTCCAGCGGAGACGACTCTTGGAGGACTTGAATCAGACGCGATCGCACTCTGTCATAATTACATCGGGCAAAAACCAGCAAAAACTGACCCTGAAAAGCGTCCAGCGTCAACGCCAATTCCTCAAGTTCCGTCTTATTCTCCGGTGTAATATCAGGTAGCTGCGACATCGTTTCGTTCGTAGTTGCGCTTGTAGTTGCGCTTTAGCGCCATCATCGCCTCAACACTTATCCTAAAATTCTAAGCAACATTATCCAAAATCGGGGATTAAGCAGAGGGCGACCCAAGTCAATTGAGTGGAATCGCCTTGTTCATTAATGCAGGCGGGTCGCCCCTACAGGACATTCAGAAGACTGGGGAGAAGGGGTATATTTCATGGCAAAATTTCTGAAAACAGCATTAATCGCCATCAACCAACTGCCCGTCACTGAAGATACACTATGGTTAAGGGTTCTGGGAAAACGCGGAACACAGAAACAAGCGATCGATGAATTGGTTGCTTTACCCCAACAGAACCCCTATCGGCAGACCATTTTACAGATTCTGGCAAACTGGCGTATCACTATCAACGAAAGCGACAATTTAAGTGAACAGGACAGGGAATTGCTCATGAACTTATCACCAGCTTACTTAAAATGGCAAGAAGAAACCTTAGAACAAGGTAGAGTTGAAGGGCAACGCCAAATGGCGGAAAACTTCCTGCGAGTACGATTTGGGGAACTTGACCCCGAATTAGCCAGTGCGATCGCGCCCATGTTACAATTATCCCCTCAAGAGTTAACTCGGCTGTTATTTAACCTTGAACGTGAGGAACTCTTACTGTGGTTGGGTAATCTGCCGATTCAAGACGATACCTCAAAGCAAGAAGCTGTAGAACGATTTCTGAGAGTACGATTTGGGGAACTTGACCCCGAATTAGCCAGTGCGATCGCGCCCATGTTACAATTACCTTCCCAAGAATTAACTTCCCTACTAACTACCCTTTCCCGTGAGCAATTGTTAGAACGGTTTGGTGTAAATTAAAATTACGAATAACCAATAGACATCTCCATAAATTAGGTTGTTACCTAGACAAGATAAGGGTTTCATCTTCTTTTTCGGAGATGTCTAATCCCGCAAAATAACTCAACGGTTGTACAGAGAGGTGACTGAGGCATAGGTATGGATGTAAATGATACTCTTGACCAATGACATTCACCCGATTTAACCGCCCTTGTTCGTCCAAATCCGGCAACGCCCGCGCCAGAACCATCTGTCGCAGCAATCTCATCCCCTCGGTGCAGTCACTCCCATCCACCTGCTGCACCTGTACCATGGGCAAAACCTTGGGTTCTTCCTTATATCGCTGGGTTAACCGAGCATATTCATCAGCAAACTTTAACGCCAAGGGCATAGTATAAACCAGATGGCAATTAAACTTTTGCAAATATTCAGCCTGATCAATAAAAATATATTCCTGTTGCGATCGCCCCCAACCTTTAGTTTGACCCTCAACCCGATCCAGGTTATCCACAATCACGACTAATCCCCGTTTTCCCTGCTGTTGCAACTGCGCGATCGCAGGTTCAATCAACTCCTGATTAATCGCCGCTAATAACTCAGCTTTCTTGGGTCCCAAAAACTGATTCAGCCGTTCTCGCAACCCCGAATCCGCTCGTGCCTTCGCCGTAATCTTACCAATCCCGAACGCCAAAGACAACGCCCCTTTGTCATTCGCCTTCACTTTCACATCGGGAACCGTTACATAATACCTATGCAAGTCTAGGCAGAAATATTCATATCTAGGCTTGCTGCTTACTTCCTGCTTCATTCTGGCAGTGACGGCACTTAACCAGTCCACAGGCTAACACCACCTAACTGGCGGCTTGCTCTAAATTGAGCGATGCGTTTAAGTCTCGATCAATCTCCAGACCGCAGTTGTCACACCGAAAAACCCGCTCAGATAAAGGCATTTCGTCTTTGACGGTGTGACATCTTGAACAGGTTTTAGTTGATGGATACCATCGGTCAACTTCAACCAAGGTTGATCCGTACAGTTGACACTTGTACTCTAACTGGCGCTTAAACTCATAAAAGCCCATGTCAGCGACGGCTTTGGCTAGCTTGTGGTTAGCCATCATCCCAGACACATTGAGACTCTCTATTCCTATCCGGCTGTGGTTTTGGGCTAAATAGGAGGTGAGCTTGTGCAGTGTGTCCTTGCGGATGTTGGCTATTTTCCGATGTAAACGGGCTATTTTAACTTGGGCTTTTTTCCAGTTAGAAGAACCAATCTGTTTATGGCGATTTAACCACTGCAAACGAGAGAGTTTTTTCTCATATTTCCGGTAACTTTTCGCCCCTTCTACCACGATGCCTGTAGACAAGACGGCTAATGCTTTGATTCCTAAATCTACTCCCACTACAAAGTGAGGTTTAGGGCGGTTGATTGGATCAAAGTCCATCTTAAAACTGATGAACCATCGGTCAGCCGTTCTGGATAGGGTCACGGACTTGGGCTGAAATCGAACAGGTAGCCGTTCATAAGTCCTCAACCAACCAATGACCGGAACTCTAATCTTGAAGTGATCAAGTTGAATTGACCCGTCTAAAGTAAAGCTGTCATGCTTTCCTTTACACTTAAACCGAGGCGGTTTTTTATTTTTCTTAAACGCATCTTTCCAAGCTTGAGCTAACTGTCTTAGCGCATACTGAGGAGCGCATTTGCTTACCTCATAGTACCAAGGACAGATGGGTTTAACCAGCACTATTAACCACTTGTGCAGGTCAATCCCGGTGGGAAATTTAATTTTATCCCCTGGATTGTCCCGATTGTGGTCAAGTATTTGCTTGGTTAAGCCTAGACCCCAATTCCACGCATGGCGGGAAACGCCTGAATGCTTGGCTAATGCAGTTCGCTGTTTGTTGTTTAGTCTTAATTCCGTCTTGAATCCTAATAGCATTACTGTACATCCTTTACAGCTTGAGTCATACCGTCAATAAGCTTTTTGTTTTTCTTGCTTCTGGAACCATACAGACGGGCTGAAAATACGGTAATAAGTTCAATCATGTCAGTTGCCAACTCTTGCTCAAAACTCAATTCTTCGGTTGACTTGTTGACTATTACTACCTCAGTTTCAAATTCTTCACACATTGCAAAAACCAGTTCAGCGCCAAAGCGTAACAGCCTATCTTTATGGGTCAGAACCAACCTACCAACATCACCTTGCATGATGCGTTTAAGAAGCTTTTTAAGTCCTTTTTTGTTGTAGTTTAGTCCGCTACCAAGGTCTTGAATCGTCTCAAACTGCCATCCGTTTACGGTACTGAATGATTCTAAAACCTGTACTTGTCTAACTAAATCCTGCTTTTGGTCATGACTGCTAACACGGGCATAGTTGATAGTAATGCGCTCATCCAATTGCTTTAGCTCTCTAGATGCCAGTCTTTTTAAATCTGCCAAATAAAAACGTCTGTGACCGCTTGGAGCGCGTACAGACTTTAGTTTGCCTGCATCTGTCCATCTTCTAACTGTGTCAACAGAAACGCCTAGCTCTTTAGCCGCTTCTCCTATACTCACTGTCACGCCCTGAATGCTCTCCATATAATCCTTACTTTTTAACTTACCCTAGATTATATGGGCAATCAGGACGATTTGCCAAGATGTGCCTAGAAATTATTTTTCAGATACTAACCCCTGCTCCCGCCATCGGCAGATCCCACAACGGTATTGCGTCAGCTTTTTCCCGAATTGTGTCTGAACCAACATCCCTGTAATCGGATGCCCACGGTGATTCAGCGTCATACGATGGGAATTAGCGATCGCGACACTTACTATATTCGCCTATTTAATCACCAGAGCAAACTTCTCGCCTTTTCACCCAATCAACCCGCGAATCTATCCCCAACCTTCAATCCAGAGCCATGGCAAACGATTTCCACAACTCAGGGTATCCGCTATCGCCAATTTACCATCATGCTGCACAGTGCGGATGCACACCCCAACCCGGAAACTCAGCGCTCATCGTGGGGGTATTTACAAATTGGACGCACGTTAGCCCCGCTAGACACAGAAAAGGTTCGCATTCAACGGATTTTAGTGAGTTGGCTACCCCTTGTCCTAGGATTAGTTATAGCCTCAAGTTGGTGGCTCTCTGGATTGGCGATGCAACCGATATACGATTCCTATCGACAGCAGCAACAATTCACGGCTGATGCTGCTCACGAATTACGGACACCCCTGGCTAGCCTGTTAGCGACAGTTGAAGCCATACTCCGAGTTCCCCTGTCAAATCCCCAAGACACTCACACAATGTTACGTCAGATCGAGCGACAGGGACGACGGTTAAGTCATTTAATTGCTGATTTACTTCAACTTACAAGCCTAGAACAACAGTCATTATCCGCACAGTTTCAACCCTGTTGTTTAAATGATTTGATTAGCGATTTGTCAGAAGAGTTTTTAGAATTAGCAACAGATTCTGATATTCAATTAACCCATGATAGTCCCAAGTCGTTAATTTACGTGCTGGGAAATGAACCCCAGTTGTATCGATTAGTCTCTAACTTGATTGATAATGCCATTCGCTACACCCCAGCAGGCAATAGCATTAACGTAAGTTTAGAGAAAAGCGATCACACGGCTGTGATTAAAGTAACCGATACCGGGATTGGCATTGCACCGACAGAACAAGCCCACATTTTTGATCGCTTCTATCGAGTGAATCGCGATCGCTCTCGTCACACCGGAGGCTCAGGATTAGGGCTGGCAATTGCTAAGGCGATCGCTACTGCACACCACGGTAGCTTGCACGTAGACAGCCAACTAGGGGTTGGCAGTACCTTCACCGTTCGATTACCTTTGGTGGGAAGTTCGGTGACATCTCCTAAACCAACTTGAGTATCCGTTAATTCGGTAAGAATCCAATCCCCTCACTTTCCCGCTGACTGCCAACCCTCTAGAGTTGCTATAGCTACATTTAGATAAGAATTGTCTATTATCAACACTTTGGACTTAACAAGCGTGCCATTGGGTTGTGAGTCCTTTCATTTCTCTATTGGGAAGACTGCTTTTGCTAGATTGGGTTTCCATCCGTTCATTAATCCGTCTGTAGGGGCGCACGGCGTGCGCCCATTCCCCAACGATTCCCCAACGATTCCCCGGCGATTCCCCGGCGATTCCCCGGCGTGCGCCCATTCCCCAACGATTCCCCAACGTGCGCTCTTTACAGGGGTTGGTAACCGGCTAAGTACAGGCGTGAGGGCGCAAGCCTTGCGCCCCTACAATCGACAAATCTATTCCACAATTTTAGCTGTGTCAGTCCACTACGCTGTATCAAGGGTTTAGGCGAGCCAAAAATGAATTCTTTTCAGTGTCATTCCGCTTAAGATATCAGCCTAGTCAGGATTTCATTCTGATTTCATAATTAACTGATACCTTTAAATAGATACGATTCTTCAGTAGTCTGATCCAGACTGAATGTCTTATGTCTCTGGAACCTCCTCTACCCCATTCGGATATTGACGAGTCTCGTCCCAACGCTCCAGACGCTTCATCTGAACATCCAGAACCTTTAGCTTCCAAACCAAACCAAGAACTGCGACAGCCGTCTAGCCGCAAGAAATACGGACGGGTTTTATTAGGTCTAGGAGTCTTCGCTGTACTCAGCAGCAGTATCCTCCTGATCACCAATCAAATTAAACCGACTAACTCGATGGCTGGGATGGAAGGTCATGATATGTCGGGAATGTCTCACGATGACATGATGCAGGTGAATGGTGCGTTTAATCCGATTCCGGTGACGGTAGAGGTGGTGCAGCCTGGAGAATTTGAGGCACGGGTGTCCTACACTGGATCGATAATGCCCTATCAGGAAGTGGTTGTTTATCCACGGGTTGCTGGACAATTAACCAATTATTCCGTTTATCCCGGCGATCGCGTTAAGGCGGGACAAGTGTTGGCTCAATTGGATGCAACTGAACGCTCGACGGAATTGGCAGAAGCCCAGGCGGAAGCTGATGCGATGGAAACCTCGTTACGGGCTAGCCAAGTCCAGATTGAAGAGCAAACCCAAGAAATTGCTCGCTTGCAAGCTGAACTGGATTATTTACAGCTACGACAGAATCGCTTTGCCACTTTAGTTGCAGAAGGAGCGATCGCCCAAGATGACTTGGATATTGTCGCCTCTGAAGTGAATGCTAAACAGGCGGCGATTAGGAAAGCTAAAGCAGCACGGGCAAGGCTAATCGCCGAAGTGGATCAAAATCGCGCCAAGGTTGGTAAAGCGCGAGCGGAGGTGAGTACAGCGACGGTAATGCAGAGTTACACCAAATTGCAATCCCCGATTAGTGGTATTGTCCAAACTCGTATGGTCGATCCGGGCGTTGTCGTACAACCCGGTATGGGCGTACTGAAAATTGGGGACTATTCGCGAGTACGACTCCAGGCGAATGTGGCACAGGAGGATGCTGGATATATCCGGGTGGGTACGCCGATTCAAGCTCAAGTACCAGGGGTAACGGATCAACCTTTAACTGGGAAGATTACCAGTATTTTCCCCCAAACTAATAATGACACCCGCACGGTGACAGTGGAAGCGGTGGTGGATAATCCTCAAAATCGTCTGTTATCTGGGCAGTTTTTGGAGATGACTATTCTCACGAATCGCAAGGCAAATACGATCGCGGTGCCTCGAAACGCCGTGGGGGAATTCAATGGCGCAGAGTCAGTATGGGTGATTGAGGACAATCAGGCGCAACGGCGTCAGGTTGAGACAGGGATGATCAGTGGTGATCGCATCGAAATTACCCAGGGACTCAAAGAGAGCGATCGCGTGATTACCTCTGGGGATAGCCGTCTGGTTCCTAATGTTCAAGTGACGGTGGTGGATGATACTGGCGATCCTGTACCAATGTTAGGGGATAGTAGTCAGGACAAGATTGAAGTTGCGATCGTTGACCCTGATCCTACCAAGGGATTTAAGTCAGGGGGGGCTGAACTCATCCTAGAAGTCCGTGACCCCGATACTCAGGAACCTTTGCCAGCTAAGGATGTGGCGGTAGATGTCACTATGCCTATGCCGAATATGGAGCCAATGACTACGATGGTGGAACTGGAACCAACCGATAAACCGGGACAATTTCAGGTCAAAACTCACTTTGGCATGGCGGGAGAGTGGCACATTAAGGTCGAGGTTAAAGACCCCGATTATGCGGGTCAAACTATGCTCACAGTGCCGGTTAAGTAACATTGTGAGACCACGGTTGTTCATTCTAATTAACGTAGTGAGGATTCTGATGAAAAAACTTTTGTTGCTCGTGCTGACAATCAGCGTTTTGACCACCGCTTGCAGTAGTGCTAATCAAGTGGAGAGTGAAGTAGAAACGGATGCAGCGACTGCTCCGACAACCGAAACGATGGCATCCTCTGCCGAAAATAACGTGATTATCACCATGGTGTCTCCGGAAGATGGCACTGTGCCGATGGGTGATGCGGAATTCATAGTCGAGGTGATTGATCCGGCTACTAATGAACCTGTAGCCGTCGAGGATTTACAAGTCGATCTGTCCATGGAAATGGAAGACACGGAGCCAATGACAGCCATGACTAAGGTAGAACCTGATACTCAGCCGGGACGATACAAGGTGATGACTAACATGGGTATGAAAGGAAAATGGATGATGGCGGTGAAATCGAATGATCCGGCTATGTCTGGACAAGAAATATTCGATATTGAGGTGAAGTAGTTATTCGTCATTGGTCAAAACACTGATTTCACAGATTTATTGGAGAGATAGGGGTAGGGAGGTGAGAGCTTATTGACACTGATTACTAAAGACTTGGAAAGTTCTCTCATTTTCCCCATCTCCCTCATCTCCCCCATCTTCCCTATCTCCCCCATCTTCCCTATCTCCCCCATCTCCCCTATCTCCCCCATCTCCCTCATCTCCCCCATCTTCCCCAGCTCCCAGACGTAGCATGCTACGTCTCTACATTTCCCCCTAGCTGTGCCATGATCAAAACCTTTCTCACCCGTTGGTCGATTAAGCATCCGGCAATTGTCGCCGCGCTGTACATCGCGGTGCTAGTGCTATCTGTACTGAGTCTAATACTCCTACCGGTGCGGATGATGCCTTACGTGGAAAGTCCCTTGGTGTCGATTGTCACCATGGCACCAGGTTCCTCTCCCACAGAAGTCGAAACCTATATCAGTAAACCCATCGAACAACGGCTGACGGTGCTGGACAATGTGCGGTTTATTCGCTCTAGTTCCCAGCAGGATATGTCCTTAGTGACAATTCAATTTGCCTGGGGAGACGATATCAATCAAGCCGTGCAATCTGTGCAGAGCATCATGACGGCTGCTGAGGGAGACATTGAGTTAGATGGCTTGAACTCCCGCTCCTACTGGGTATTACCGATTGACCCCCTAAACCGCCCAGTGCTAACGTTGGCGCTACAGGGAGATGGCTGGAACCCTGTACAGCTAAGGGAATTTGCCGATAACACTCTAGTTGATCGGCTAACCCAAGTGCCAAATGTTCAGGCTGTGTCTATCTTCGGCGGCTATCGGCGACAGCTTCAGGTGGTGGTGGATCGACCGAAGTTAGCCGCTTACGGGTTATCGATTTTGCAGGTGCGGGATGCGATTGATGCCAATAACGTCAGCCAGGGCGCTGGGGTGCTAACTCAGGGTGACTCGGAAATCTTGGTGCGGGCAGATAAACGGGCGCTGAGTGCAGCGGATGTGATGGATTACCCAGTCTTGGAGCAGGATGGGCAGGTGGTTTATGTCCGAGATGTGGCTACGGTAGAAGATACCTTTGAGGAACGGCGCAGTGGCTACCGCTACAATGGCGAGGCGGCTTTGGCGGTGAATGTGATTCAGAAGCCGGATTCGAGTTCCCCGAAGGTGATCAAGCAGGTACGGGCAGAATTGGAGCAGATTCAGGCAGAATATCCGGGTCTGAGTTTTGCACAAGCGTATGATAACTCCTATTTGGTCAATATTATTCTTGATAGCACCTTTCAGGAACTGCTGATTAGCGTGTTACTCGCTGGGGTGGTGATTCTGATCTTTTTGGAAGATTTCCGCGCCACGGCGTTGATCATGATCTCCATCCCTACTTCTCTGGCTCTCTCCACCTTGCCTTTTATTCCCATCGAGATGTCCCTCAATTCTTCCACGCTGATTGGGATGATGATGGCAATTGGCAAACTGGTGGATGATTCCATCATCGTGATCGACTCGATTGACCGGAAATTACGGGAAGGGCTACGCCCCAGACAAGCAGCCATTCAGGGAACGGGGGAGGTGTTTCTGGCAAGTGCGGCGGCAAGTTGTGTGATGATTGCAGCATTGTTACCGACGATTTTGGCGGGAGGGTTGACGGGATTAATGTTTGTGGGCATCGTGTGGCCCATGGTGTTTGCTTTTATCGCTTCGCTGATTGTGTCGGTGACGCTGATTCCCTTGATTGCAGCATTTGTACTCAAGCCACCCCAGAACAGACGCCAACGAAAGACGTGGTTACAGTGGCTGTTGACCCCGGTGCGGGTAGGCTTTCAGAAACTCGAACAGGGGTATGGTTGGCTACTGGATCGCTGTATGAACAATCGGGAGGTGACGTTAGCGATCGCAGGATCTGCTATTGTGTTTGCGATCGCGCTTTATCCGTTTGTGCCTCAGGAAATGATGCCCTTGGGGGATTCGGGTCAGTTTATGGCATCGCTGGAGATGGAACCGGGTACGTCTTTTGCTAAGACGGACGAGAGAACCTACCGCTTTGAGCAGATTTTACTCGACCAACCGGACATTGACAAAGTATCCTCCCAAACAGGGTTTGAACTGACCCGTAATAGTACCTATTTCAGTGGTTACAGTATGGGCAGCGTTAACTCCGCCTCCCTGATTGTCACCCTCAAGGATGATCGCAACCGTGACATCTGGGAAATTATGGATAGCGTCGAAGCTGAAGCCCGCCGCACGATTCCCGGTTTGCGCCGCATTGCTTTAAAGGAGATGGGTGTGGATGTGATGGCAACGTCTGCGGCTCCGGTTCAGCTTGCGGTGTATGGGGAGGATTTAGACATACTTCATCGTTTAGCCCAAGACGTTCTCCGCATCGCCGAAGATACGCCGGGTTTAGTCATGCCCCAAACCAGTTCAGCCCTAACCCAACCAGAATATCAGATCAAGGTGGATCGTCGCCGCGCTGAAGAACTGGGAATGAATGTGCGAATGGTGGCAGAACAAGCCCGCTACGCCCTCACGGGTGGTTTTACCCGCCGCTATTACAACCGCCCCAACCTGCGGCAAAATTCGATTCTGGTGCGCTATGAGCAGGAAGAACGCGGCACCCTGAGCAATCTAGCAAACACGTACATTACCACACCGATGGGACAACAGGTTCCCCTAAAAACTGTTGCGACATTGGAACGGCATAATGGTCCTACCGTGATTGAGCATATTAATGGTAAACGGGTGGTATACGTCAACGGCTACTACCGAAAAGGGGGACCTGCTTCCATGGATTTATCGATGGCGATCGCGATGCGGGCGGGGATGGAGTTACAATTCCCTCCGGGTTATGGTATCGATTCCATGGGTGATATGACCGACATGATGATCGAGTTTGACCGTTTGCTTAAAGGGTTAGTTGTATCGCTGATTTTAATTTATTTGATTCTTGTCATTCAGTTTGGCTCGTTTATTCAACCGTTGGTGATGATGCTGTCGGTTCCCCTGCAATTAGTCGGTGTCTTCGGCGGATTGATTTTGGCGGATCAAACCCTTTCAAGCGTTTCAATTTTGGGCATTGTTATCCTATCCGGTTTGTCTCTATCCGCAGCAATTCTGCTGCTAGAGTTGATCTTAGCTAAACGAGAAGAAGGGGTTCCCCGCGATGTGGCGATTCGCATGGCAGGTCCTGTCAGGTTAAAAGCGATTACCATGACAACCTGTACCACCGTTATTGTAATTGTGCGGCTGGCGTTCTTCCCAGAAATTGGTATGGATGCCTATTCCCCCATCGCTACTGTAATTCTAGGAGGGCTACTGCTCTCAACCCTGTTAACCTTAGTAGTGGTACCAGTGGTGTATTCCTTCATCGATGATGCCACTGAATGGCTGAAGCGGGGCGGGCGGCGACGGCGCATGACTCAACGCCCAGATGCCATTTTGGGAAAGTGACCTAGAGCATCGGTTGGTGTAACCACAGTCAAAAGAAATAAGTCGTAAGTTTTGTAGGGGCGGGTTTAGCCACTCAATCAGGTTGTTTACCGATATAGCACTACGCATTAGGGTTAGGACGTTAGGACAAATGAAGAAAAATTCAAATCACTCAATCCCTTGTCAGGTAAGCTTTTGTCTTCACTATTGCCTATTGCCTATTCCCTGGCGCGTAGCGCTATAACTGTTAAATCTTTTAGCCAATGTCGTAAGCACTGACCCCTTTGCCGTTACAATAGCCTACTGCGGTCAGTCATCACGATTGTCCGGCGATAGCCCTGTTGTGTAGTTGATAAGCTGTCCTGCATTAATTTACAGCAAGGCACAATCGGTGTAGCTCATTTCAACCCTTCTACTGGCAATGTCTAAAGTACTTGTATCCGATCCCATTGATCAAGCTGGAATTGATATCCTTTCCCAAGTGGCTCAGGTTGATGTGAAAACCAATCTATCGCCTGAGGAACTCGTTGGTATCATCGCTGAGTATGATGCCATGATGATTCGTTCTGGCACTCGTGTGACCCAAGAAATCATCGAAGCGGGCAAACAACTCAAGATTATTGGACGTGCGGGAGTTGGCGTTGATAACGTCGATGTCCCAGCCGCTACCCGTAAGGGTATTGTGGTGGTTAACTCCCCCGAAGGCAATACCATTGCGGCGGCTGAACACGCTTTAGCAATGATGCTGTCCTTATCACGCCATATCCCGGAAGCCAATCAGTCGGTGAAAAATAGTCAATGGGATCGCAAGCGCTTTATCGGTGCCGAAGTTTACAAAAAAACCATCGGTATTGTGGGCTTGGGTAAAATTGGTTCCCATGTGGCAACTGTCGCCCGTTCTATGGGGATGAAGTTACTCGCCTATGATCCCTTTATTTCCCTGGAACGCGCTGATCAGCTTGGCTGTCGTCTGGTGGATATGGATTTGTTGTTTCGGGAGGCGGATTACATCACCCTACATATTCCCAAAACCCCGGAAACCACTCATCTGATTAATGCTGAAGCCTTGGCGAAAATGAAACCAACGGCTCGAATTATCAATTGCTCTAGAGGTGGAGTCATTGACGAGACGGCACTTTCGGAAGCGTTAAAGGCAGGTAAAATAGCTGGGGCAGCACTGGATGTATTTGAGTCAGAACCCCTGGGAGAATCCCCCCTACGGGAACTGGGCAAGGAAGTGATCCTCACGCCTCACCTGGGTGCATCAACCGCAGAAGCCCAAGTTAATGTTGCCATTGATGTGGCTGAACAAATTCGCGATGTCCTCTTAGGATTACCTGCCCGTTCAGCCGTGAATATTCCCGGATTATCGTCTAATGTACTAGAACAGCTCAAACCCTACATGCGGTTGGCAGAAACCCTGGGTAATTTAGTCAGTCAATTAGCGGGTGGGCGAATTGAACAGCTAAATGTCCGGTTACAAGGGGAGTTAGCCACGAATAATAGTCAGCCATTAGTTGTCGCCTCTCTCAAAGGATTGCTATCTCAAGCCTTGCGTGAGCGAGTCAACTACGTCAATGCTTCAATTGAGGCAAAAGAGCGGGGGATTCGAGTAATTGAAACCCGTGATGCTTCGGTTCAGGATTATTCAGGCGGTTCGCTGCTGTTATCGGCAAAGGGTTCCTTGGGTGAACATTCGGTGACGGGAGCGCTACTCAGCGATGGTGAAATTCACATCACCAGTATTGACGAGTTTCCGATTAATGTACCACCGAGTCACCACATGCTCTTTACCCTGCACCGCGATATGCCGGGAATTATTGGTAAAATTGGGTCGCTACTGGGTAGTTTTAATGTCAATATTGCCAGTATGCAGGTCGGTCGCAAAATTGTGCGAGGGGATGCTGTAATGGTCTTGAGCATTGATGATCCCCTACCGGAAGGAATTTTGACCGAAATTACCAAAGTTCCTGGTATTCGGGACGCTTATACGGTAACACTGTAGTCACGTCAATTTTGGATTTTGGGTTTTGGATTTTGGATGACTCAGACGGTAGAACAGCGATCCTGCGGTCTCTGTTGGTTTCCAACGACTCTCCCTTAATCTAAAATCTGAAATCTAAAATCTGAAATCGTATGGCAAATAGCTGGTGGGAAATTAAAATTTTGGGCGATCCAGCCCTGGAGGATTTAATCTTCTGGCGACTGGATAGTTTCGGCTGTCGGGGAATGTCTTGTGAAAGCAAAGGACATTCTCAACTGATCCGAACTCACTTACCCCAAAATCAGGCACATTTGTTGGATTTGGCAGCACTTTCTTTATGGTTGCGCCAAGATGCGCTGACGGTAGGATTGCCACTCCCCTTAACCCAGTGGCACTTAATTGATGAAGAAGATTGGGCAAGCAGTTGGAAACAGCATTGGCAACCCACAGAAATTGGCGATTGCTTTTTGATTTACCCGGCTTGGTTATCTGTACCCCAACAAACCGATCGCCTGCTGTTGCGGCTCGATCCGGGTGCAGCATTTGGTACGGGAACCCATCCCACCACGCATCTGTGCCTAGAAGCCCTGGAAATGCGAATCGGTTATGATCATAGCCACCCCGTTATTGCGGATATTGGGTGTGGATCGGGTATTTTATCCATTGCCTCTGTGTTATTGGGGGCAAAAAAAGTCTTGGGGGTAGATATTGATCCCCTAGCTGTGCGCTCTGCCCGCAGCAACCGAGAATTGAATCAGATTAGTGCCGATCGCTTTGTGGTGAAGAAAGGTAGTGTTGAGCTATTAACTCATCTTTTGGGGGAGAAAAAGGTTGATGGTATTCTCTGCAATATCCTGGCAGAAGTGATTATTGACCTAATTCCCGGAATCAGTGCGATCGCGAGTCCCCACAGTTGGGGAATTATTAGCGGGATATTTTTGGATCAGGCTAAACCTATTGCTGATACCCTAGAACAACATAACTGGACAGTAGCGACTCTCTGGAAACGCCAAGAGTGGTGTTGTTTTAATATTCGACGATAGATGATTAGGAGTGCCGAATCATCAATACCTACAGTAGAACGCCTATAATTGACCCGTTCAGCGTAAATGAATTTTCTATGATGAATGCCTTTGCCGCTCGTTTTAGCTTTGCTCTGCTTGTTCCTACAACCTTTTTGACAGTGGGCTTAACGGCGGCGGCTGTGAGAGCGCAAAATCAACTGTATAATCCGATTCCGATTCCTGAGCGTAATCAAGTTTCTGATACCCTCACTGACCAAGATATTCCCACGGGAGAGGGGGGGTTTGCCCGGGACTACACTATAGAATTGAGTGGTGGCGATCAAGTGGCTATTGATTTAATTTCAGATAGCTTCGATACAATTGTTACGCTCTTAGCCTCTGATGGCTCGACGATTGCCGAAAATGATGATGGTCCCGATGGTACGACGAATTCGTTGCTATTTTCCCGGATTACTGAAACGGGAACCTATATTATTCGGGTGCGGGCTTTTGGAGAAACGGGAGGGGGTCCTTTTACCTTGAAGGTGACCCGTTTGCGACCGATTTGAATTACGAAATGCTAGAGGTTGAAATCCTCGACTGATTGTAGAGACGTTGCATGCAACGTCTCTACACGGTTATTGACAAAATGTCAAAATTGACTGCCAAATTTCGCCTTTTACGTCACTTAACGAATGATCACTATTGAGTGGGATAAGCTTCACCCAAGATCGTTCCTTGGCATAGATTAGGCTTTCATTGAAGGGAATCACCTCATCATGCTGCCCATGCAAAATTAGAGTAGGAATGGGTCGTTTCAATCGGTGAGTGGGTTCATACTGAGGGATATCTTCCACAAATTGATAAGACAGGGGCAGTTCTCGCTGTTCGCCATAATGATAAATGGGACGATATCCTTCAAGTTGCCATTGATGCAGGGTTTCTTTTCCCAGAGTAGATAACCAATGACAGAGAAATCCAAATGCTGGCGCTAGCAGAATCAACCTCTGGATTAAAGGGTGATATTCCCCTAACCAAGCCGCCGTAAGTCCGCCTAAACTCGAACCGATTAATGTGATTGGGGTGGGCGTTGACAAACACTCCGTCTGAATTTGCTGAATCTGACGGGTAAGCGTCAGATGAGAAAAGTCTCCCTGGTTCAGATCGGGAACCAACAGAGACACTCCCAACTCCGCAAAGCGATCGCGTAAATAAACCGCCTTTGCCGATCCCGGACTGGACGCAAAACCGTGTAAGTAAATATATTTCAAAACTATTTTCCTCTACGGCTTCTCATTTACATATACCGCTTTGAAACCTTTAAAATGTGTATTTATGTTAAATAAAGTTAAGCTATATTGCTTTTTCTCATAAAATTCACGAAAAGTTTGATATGTTCATAATCTATCCTCAAAATAAACACCGAAAACAATGAAAGTTTCACAAAATTCAAAACATTTAGGTCAATCGGTCGCTCTAGGCATCCTCCTAGTCCTCACGACTTTGAGCATTTTTATACTGATGATGATGCAGAGTGGAGTTTAGTGGTGATGTATAACTGAGAATTTAGTACAAATCCTATACAGCTTAGGGGCACGACATGTCGTGCCCCTACAAAGGTTGATTGAGATTTGCTCTTGTCACCCCTTCAGGTTGGGTAGTTTACAAACGCCGTAGCAAGTTTGAACCATGGGTATCTGTACCACAAGTATTGAACAAGTTATACGGGGCACTTAACTGTTTAACTTGCTGAGTTTGCCTCGGACTAGGATGCCAAGGATTGGGGTTAGCGTAAGCGTAGTAGGTTTCTACACCATCAATTCCTAAACTAGCAGCAGCGGGAATCAATTCTTTGGCTGAACGCCGCCGATAACGGCACGGATGAGCCAGCACTGCTAATCCACCCGCCTGATGCAAAACATCGATGACAGTAGCGGCTTCAGCTTGTTGATTTTTAGGGGCTTTACCCTGAAGATAAGGCTGTAACTGGGAATTGTGAGGATCAAACGCATAGCCCAAGATATGAACATCTGTATTCAATAAGCGAGCGTTGATTTCGACACCTATCCAGAGGTGAGGAATTGCCTGATGGGGTAAAGTGTTTTGGAGGGAATGGAGACAGGTTTTAGCGATTTGATAGCCATCGATTGTGTGATGATCCGTGATCGCAAACCCTTTAAGACCGATAGCAATGGCTTGTTCTATTAACGTTTTGGGATAAAGCTGACCATCGGAAGCTGTGGTGTGACAATGGAAATTGTAGGAACGCGGACAACTATCCGGTCCTAATGTTTGCCAGACTTGGCGGAGAGCTTTTTGATCGGATTCTGTATCTGTAACTGGGGATGATATTAAAACTGGAGCCATTTTTACCACCATGTTTGTCAATATTATTAATAGATGAGTCTAATGAATGAGAGGCTCTCCTCAATTGATCAAGACATTCAGCTTTTCTATCGCTACGTCCTAATCATTTCAAATTCTTAACACTATCTTAACACTATCTTAAGACTATCTTAGCAAAAGTTAGCAGTCAGTGCCTGTAAAACCTATGTGAAGCGGTCACATTGTCCATTGGTATTTTCTAGGGTCAGTATAAAATTAGCTAATCTTTCTCCTTCTGCTGGACATATAGCGCTACGCGCTAGGCAATAGGCTTTCTTTGAAGACAAAAGCTTACCTTACAAGGGATTGAGCGATTTTAATTTTTCTTCATTTGTCCTAACGTGTGTACGTAGTGCTATAGTTGGCTAAGAACTTCTACCCTTTCCCATCTGCCTTTTGTAGCAGCATCCCCCATCTAAACCGGAGAAGTTAGAGGGGGATGACGGTTAGACATTGAACCGTTCCAATAACACCCTAAGAGAATCAAGTTTTTGCCTTTGACCTCCTCTATATTCAACCATCGCACTCCTTACTTGCTCACAGAATTATCAGAATTGCGAGTTTTCCAGGCAGATTCTAGTAACTTAGTCCAGCGCTTTTGCATTTGTTTGGGTGTACATTTGAGCGCTTTGGCAATTTCAGCATCACTCTTGTGGGCTTGTTTGAGAGACAGGAGTTGCTGTTGTTGCTGATCAAGTGTAGCCAAAAAGGTGTCCCATTGGTCAGAGGTCATGCCTAATTTTTGGTCTAAATCGGCTCCCAGCCATTGGTGTACCAGTTTCCAGTGGGATGAGCGGGCGAATTTTTCGACATGGTATTTAAACCGCTGTTGCAGGTAGTCCCGTTGGCGGGGAGTTAGTCCTAAAATTTCATCGATTTCCGGTGCAGCCAAGTCTTGTAACTTTAAGACCAAGTAATCCGCGCAGTCAGAGTGACCTTGTTGCTCAAGATAATTAATCAATTCACCCACCACGCGATCGCGCAGCACCGATTCACTCGGATCAGTGGTTTGAGCAACCAGGTGCGCCCGCACTTGTTGCATCGCCGGGGAGCGGCTTAACTCTTGGGCTTCTTGGCCCTTGGCAAATTCCACCGCTTGCTCAATATCCAGAGCCGTTTCATTCGGTTGGCGTCTGGCAAAGCTTTGCGCTCTCAGGACGATAAGCTGTTGACTACAACGGTTCGGTAATGTGATGCGCCGCTTGGCATACTGTTCCGTAAATGCCATATACTCCGCCAGTTCAATTTGAGTGCGAGGCGTGTAGTCTACATCCACCTCATTTTCCCGACGAAATGCTTTCAAGGACTCAGCATAAAAGTCTTGTAAAAAGTCCTCAATCAGATTATAACGAGCCGAGAATTTTAACTGGGATTGAGGCTGAGCAACATGGCGATAAACCATGGCACTTAATGTGCTGTGCAATTCAACGCGCCCTTGCTTAGATCCCAATTTATAGTAGCCTAAACACTTATGTAAGCGGTGACGAATTAACGTAATTTGCCAGGAACGAACTTGACCCGAAGTTTGAATGCGATCGCTCTTGCGGCAAATTCGTTGTACCTCCTGCACCATGCGTTTTGCCACGACTTGAGCGCGACTGGGTAGGCGTTTGGGTTCAGAAGTCAAACCACCATTGGTTTCTAAAGCTTTGGAACCATAGAGTGCCGACCGCATTTCCTCTAGCAACAGATCAATTAAACTTTGAGTGTCTGTGCCGAAAACTTCCGGATTCTCTAGGTGGTTTGGGGAAGGTTGAGTGATAGATTTAACAGTTTTAACGTTCATGGTATTGCCCCTAAAGACTACAGTTACGAATTACCAAGACATCAGCAGAGGAACGAGTGGTTATTCGGAATAAATGCTCTGTTGCTGTCCACAATTTGAATGTAAAACGTTACGCCTAGTCTTTGGTGGAGTGATGTGTCACTAAACGAGAGATCACGAGTACACGGCAGACACCCTCGCCTCTGAAGGGACTATGCTTATGGCTGCTAACCCTTGCTACACCTGCATTTAGGCAATTGGCAAGGGGTCAGTCTTTCCACGGCTTTAATATTGAGTGAGAGTAGACAATTCACAAACTGGGTTTATTTGTGGACGTTCATCCGAAATCCCCGGTCTGTCTCCTGTAGCCCGAATGCTGATCAGCGACAGCCGAACTCGATTGGGTTTGACTCTAACGGATTACACCGATGGGTCAAACCTTATAACCCTATTCCCAACTCTGGTTAGCGGGTACAGCCCACGCCATGGCGGCTTGTGCTCCTAAACCTTTCCGCAGGATTGTTGGTTCATCCCCGGTCATATCCAGAATGGTGGATACCTGGAAACTGGGTTTTGAGCCATCATCGACAATAATGTCCACTAAACCCTCAAACTGATCAAAGAGTCTGGCGGTTTCTAGTCCCACGGTGGGGAAATTTCCCATCTCATCGGGTAAATGAGCCGACGTGGAAATAACAGGATTACCTAGCGCTTCGAGTATGGCTTGACAAACCGGATGATCCGGAACTCGGATACCACTGGTTTTACGCTTGGGACTCATCACTAGCCGAGGTACTAACTTAGTTGCGGGTAACAAAAAGGTATAGGGTCCAGGAATCAGACGTTTCATAATCCGGTAAGCCGGGTCACTGACCCAAGCATATTCAGAGATGTTGGATAACGAGGAACACAGAAACGTTAAAGGCTTCTCATTCGAGAGTTGCTTTAAACGCCTGACCCGTTCCACAGCCGATTTGACAGTCAAGTCGCAACCAATGGCATAAACGGTATCTGTGGGATATAACATCACCGCACCGTCTCGCAGGTTGTCCCTTATTTTCTCTATTCGGCGTATTTGAGGCGTGTCCGGATGGAGGGTGTAAATCGTTGCCATAAATCGTTCCAAATGATTGCAATGGTTAGATGATCTTATAAAAGCCTAAATTCCACGACCTTAAATCGGTAAAATATGGAGTCGGCATTTGAAAACGCAGGTGCAGTTAGCCAGTGAAGCTATTTATTTACCACACCCCCGAACTTACCCCAACTGATACGACGCCCGACTGTGCGATCGCGGTTGATGTACTAAGAGCTACAACCACGATTGCTACAGCCTTACACGCAGGTGCTGAAGCTGTGCAAGCCTTCAGCGATATTGATCAGTTAATGCAAGTGAGCGAACAATGGCTCCCAGAAAAACGCATTCGCGCCGGAGAACGAGGCGGCTCAAAAGTCGCTGGCTGTGATTTAGGCAATTCTCCCCTTGACTGCACGCCAGAGCGCGTTCAGGGACGCCGTTTGTTTATCACGACCACAAATGGTACTCGCGCCTTACAGCGCGTCCAGAACGCCCCTGTGGTGCTAGCCGCCGCCATGGTGAATCGTCAGACGGTTGTCAAGTATCTGCTAGAGCAAAAGCCGGAAACTGTTTGGCTAGTCGGTTCTGGCTGGGAAGGTTCCTACTCCCTCGAAGATACCGCCTGTGCAGGTGCGATCGCCGATAGCCTGATCTCTCAAACCAATCACTCGCTTAGTGATATCGCGGGTAATGATGAAGTGATTGGCGCTCTTGCCCTTTATACTCAGTGGAAAGACAAGATGTTAGAAATGTTTCACCATGCTAGTCATGGTCAACGTCTACTGCGGTTAAACGGTCATGAGGATTTAAAGTATTGCGCCCAAGCGGATAGTTTAGACGTTTTACCGATTCAGAAAGAACCCGGAGTTTTAGTCAGAAAATTCTGAGTGTAGAAAGAAGGCAAAGGGCAGAGGGTAAGCTGTTCGACATTTAAACCTTAATGTTAATCATGGTGAAATCCTTGTAGTGCGTTTAGCGAAGCCATGCCGCAGGCTTTGCATCTTGCTCGCTACTAATCGCCAATTTAAATGCATAACAGCTTAGATAGGGACGTTAATCAAAACGTCAACACTCGGTCAGGGCGGGTTTATTCGCATCAGGGTCAATTCAGCAACAATAATCATGAAACCCGCCCCTACACATTCAACACTTCCCCCGCTTCCCCTGCTCCCCCTGCTCCCCCTGCTCCCCCTGCTCCCCCTGCTTCCCCTGCTCCCCCTGCTCCCCCTGCTTCCTACTGAATCGCACTAGCAATCAACCGCTCCCATGCCCAATCTGGTAACAACCAATGCAAAAATATATAGAGTTTGGCATCCATTGGTGTAGCATACCGCCGCTTGGGATGGCGACTATTAACCGCCTTAGAAACGGCTTTAGCAACCAAATTAGGACTTGAGGCATTCTGATAATCTTCTAACACCTTTGCCATAGGTTCCACCGTTGACTGATACGCTGATCCCTGAGAGTTCTCTCGTAACGTCTGAGCCGCAATACTCGACCATTCACTTTCAATCGCCCCCGGTTGCACCACCACCACGCGAATGCCAAAGGGTTCGGTTTCCATCCGTAAGGCATCCGATAGTACCTCAACTGCGTGTTTTGTGGCATGATACCAACCGCCGATGGGCATCCAAATCCGCCCTCCCATGGAACTGATATTCACGATTGTGCCGGATTTTGCCATTCGCATTGAAGGCAAAACCAGTTGCGTCAGCCGCATTAAGCCAAACACATTCACGTCAAACTGTCGCTTTGCTTCTTGGAGTGGCACATCTTCCAGCGCCCCGTAGGAACCATACCCCGCATTATTCACTAATGCATCAATCTGCCCTTCAGCCGAAAGCAGGGTTTGTACTGCCGTTGTCATACTGGCATCATCGGTCACATCAAGAGACAGAACTTTGGCTCCCATTGCTTCAATATCTGCCATTTTTTCCACTCGCCGCGCCGCACCATAGATGATCCAACCTTCTTTTAGAAGTTTCTGCACGATCGCTTTACCGATTCCAGACGAAGCGCCTGTTACCATCGCAACTTTTTTCTTTGAATCGCTAGACATAGGAAACTCCTATTTTAGGAACGACAAAGGACTAATGACCAATGACCAATGACCCCTTAAAACTGTTGCAAAAAGCGCAAATCACTGGTATATAAACGACGGATATCATCAATTTGGTGCATGACCAGGGCGAAACGTTCCGCGCCAAATCCGGCGGCAAACCCAGTATAAATTTCTGGGTCATAACCAACGGTTTTCAGCACATTGGGATCAACCATTCCACAGCCGCCCATCTCTAACCATTTGCCTCTCCACTTGACATCGACTTCCGCCGAGGGTTCTGTGAATGGGAAATAACTGGCGCGTAAGCGAACATCAACATCTTCACCGAATAATTCTTGGAAAAAGACTTTTAACGTCCCTTTGAGATCCCCAAATGTGATGTCCTCATCAACGGCTAAAATCTCAATTTGATGGAAGACGGCGGAGTGTGTCGCATCAACGGTATCCCGGCGATAAACCCGCCCTGGGGCAATAATTCGGATCGGGGGTTCGTTATTTTCCATGTAGCGAATTTGCACCGAGGAGGTATGGGTTCGCAACAGGTTTCCATCGGGGAGGTAAAATGTATCCTGCATATCCCGCGCCGGATGGTCTTGGGGGGTATTTAATGCCTCAAAATTATAATAATCGGTCTCCATTTCCGGTCCCGTGGCGACGGTGTATCCTAGACCGACAAATATATCTAGCACTTGGTCGATAATGCTATTGAGGGGATGAATTCGACCTTGAGGGTTATATACCCCTGGCATGGTTACATCAAGGGTTTCGGCGGCTAGTTGTGCCTGAATTTGGGCGGCTTGTAACTCTTGGCGCTTGTTGTCAAGGGATTGTTGCAGGGCTTCTTTGACTTCATTAGCCAGCGCCCCAATTCGCGGTCTATCTTCGGCGGATAGCTTCCCCATCCCGCGCAAGATTTGGGATAACTGTCCTTTTTTCCCCAAGTAGTTGACGCGCAATTGTTCCAATTGATCCAGGGTATCCGTTTTTGCGATCGCAGGAGTGGCTTCTTGTTTGAGGGCAACTAATTGGGTTTCTAGCTCGTTGAGCGAAGTAGTCATGAATCAAGTCGTTATCAGGTTTGAGAGAGGCAATGCTTGCCAAGGCTTTTCTTAGTTTACCGTTATCGGCTAACGGCGAGGGGGAAAGAAGACTTTATTATATTCCGCTAACGCCAGAATCAGGAGTGCGATCGCTAAGATAACGGCTGCGGTGATCCCGCCGTACTGGACTAGGGTTGTGGGGTTAATTTGGGTTAAGGGTGTGGGTGTGACGGTTTCGATGGCGTTTGTTTGGGGTTCTAGATTTGGTTGGGTTTGCGGGTTGGTGTTGATCATGGTGTTTATCTCGGTTATCGATACAACTATGATGGCTTGGGTAATAGGTATTTTAGGTAGGCAGAAGTAGGGGACTTGGTAATGTCAGTGTTTGTAGGGAGATGTAGGATAATGTTGGTTTGTCATTTGTCCTTTGTCATTTGTCATTCGCCATTTAACCACCTGTAGGGGCGACCCGCTTGCATTAATTAACAATACTAATCCATTCAATTAACTTGGGTCGCCCTCTTATAAGTTTGTCCTCAATGTTGAAGCGTTGATGGCGCTAAAGCGCAACTACAAGCGCAACTACAAGCGCAACTACAAGCGCAGCTACGAACGAAACTGTCTTTGGGGAGTTATGATTGAAGTGAAATAGGGCAAGTTTTATGACAACTAACTTTATGTTTACTCCGATAGAGAATTTGTCTCAGTTAACCTACTCTGTACTTATTGAACAAGAACGGGGTAGCTATAAAGCCATGGTATGGGGTTTACCCGATTGTCAGACAACGGGGAAAACTCGCGAAGCGGCATTGGTGAGTTTACGTCAATTGTTAGAGGCACGCTTGGAGAATGCTGAACTTGTTTCTCTAGATATTGAACGTCCTCAATCTGACAATCCTTGGATGAAATTGGCGGGTAAATATAAGGATGATTCTCAATTTGATCAGATGTTGGATTATATCCAAGCTTATCGTCGTGAACTCGATCAGGAAATGGAGGATTATTATCGGCAACTCGATGCAGAGGATGAAGTCAAGTGAGTCTGTGGATACTTGATACGGATTGCCTTTCGCTGCTGCAACGGGGTCATCCAATTATCAGTCAGCGTGTTACCGCCGTTAATCCTAGAGAAATTGCGACAACTATTATTACTGTGGAAGAACAATTGCGGGGACGGCTGGATAGTATTAGACGGGTGAGTTCTAATGATGCTCGGATATTGGCTTACAGGAGACTTCGGGATACATTAGAAGATTTTAGGACTATCAATGTACTTGATTTCGATCAAGAGGCTAACAGTTGTTATACAGAATTGATTCGTCAAAGGATTCGGATTGGTACGCAAGATTTACGAATTGCTTCGATTGTGATGTCCAGAAATGCTATATTGGTTACACGTAATTGGCGCGATTTTACAAAGGTTCCAGGGTTGGTGTTTGAAGATTGGACGGTTCAACCCTGATTTCCTGTAGGGGCGACCCGCTTGCACTAATTAACAATACTAATCCATTCAATTGACTTGGGTCGCCCTTTTATCAGTTTGTTCTCAATATTGAAGCGTTGATGGCGCTAAAGCGCAACTACAAACTGGCAGAATGGGGATAGGTTCGATACAATTGGCAAATGAATCTTAATGCTTACTAATGGATTCAAAAGAGGCGCTACAATTCATCAACAGGCGGCTGTGGGAGAACTCTCAGCCTGTTTTGACTGAAGCGGAAGAAGCTATTGTGATTGGGATTTGGCAAGATTACCTTTATAAACAGATTGCCGCCCAAAACTCTTTTGTTTATCAATACACTAGAGAATTAGGCGCAAATTTATGCAAAAGACTTCAATTGCATTTTAATCTTAAAATCAATAAACTAAATTTTAAGAAGCAAATTGAATATCTTTATGGTGTAGAGGTTCAAGCTCAACCGATAGAATCAGAGGGTTCAGCACCCACTGAAATCTTACAACAAACGTCGATTAATTTAGATTCTGAGAACCCAACCATTAATCCCTTCACTCCCCAACAAGGCAGAATCGATAATCCGCAAGATTTTTTTAACCGAGAACGGGAAATCCGGCAGATATTTGAGGTGATTAATAGTGGTAGTAGTGTTGCCCTAATCGGAGCAGAGGGTGTCGGTAAATCTTCTTTACTTTCCCAGATTTGCCAACTGGCGGATACTCATCTCCATTCGCTGCGTCAGCCTGTTTTTATCGATTTAAATTTGGTTGAAGATGAAGATGATTTCTATGGTGCATTATGTGATGAGATTGGAATACCGGAAAGCAAGGGAGCAAGGCTGAATCGCCATTTAAAATCCCGTCAAGTTCTGCTGGCTTTAGATAATGTGGGAAAAATGACCTGGGATGGCTTTAATCGCGGTGTGCGGGATTATCTACGGGGTTTGGCTGAGGGGAGTCAAGCACCACTCAAGCTGGTTTTGGCGGCGAATGAATCTTTAGATGAACTGTTTAATGATAGTTGGGATAATGGCAAAACTTCGCCTCTGGCAGGAGTTTGTCAAGAAGAAATCATAAAACCCTGGGATGAATCAACCGCCCGTGATTTTATTGAGGCACGTTTGGCGATGACTTCGGTAAGGTTTACTGAAGCTGAAATTAATCGGTTAGTTGAGGAGAGTGGGGGTCATCCCCGGCGATTGATGCAGTTGTGTTATCGAATGTATTCTCGGTATTTGGAGGGTGAGTCATGAGTTTATATTTTGCCGGATTTTTCTCTATCGTTGACAACCAGATATTAAACACTATTATTGGTCAATTTAGGGGGGAGACTGACCTCTCCCTAGCCCTCTCCTACAAGGAAAGGGAACCGGAATATATTTGTTATTTAATGCAGCTTTTCGACTCCCCCTTCCGTGCCAAAAAAGCGAAGCATCCTCTGTCCTCCCCCCTAAGAGGGGGGAACGAGGGGGGTTGGGAAGGGGGCTGGGGGGTTAGGTTTTTCAACTTTATCAACAAAATTATTAATTTCTCTGCTGAATTGATTTTCTGATAATAGAACTAGAGTTAAAATGAGCCAAAATCGCCCTGTTCCTCGATTATATTTAGCACCAAAACTGAATCGCCCTCTATCTTTATGGAATCCCTTGGATTATCTGCGCTTGTTGTATTGGGTGTTTTACTTTCCTCAAGCATTTCAGTGGTACGAGCATACTTTCGGGATTCAAACACAACTAGTCTTGGTTTTACAAAGTTGGGTACTAATAGTTGTTGTTCCTTTCGTTTTATGTAAGCTATTAGAACAGATAGGTTTTGATATTACTTGGTTAGGTATAGCGTTTTGTGTGACGATAATTGTGGCGTTTGACGTGGTGTTTTTTGGCTATGCGTTTATTCTTACGAAGTCGAGGAAGAGGCTGGGATTTCGCGTAGCGTTTGGCGTAGCGTTTGGCGTAGCGTTTGGCGTAGCGTTTGGGATGGCATTAGATTTAGCGATCATGGTATTTGGGGTAGCGTTAGGTTGGACAGCTGGTGTGCCGTTCAGTTTGGCAAGTGGTGTGGGATTTGGCGTAGCATTGGGCGTGGGATTTGGCGTGGCCATCCTGCGTCCAGACAACTGGCTGATTAGTTCACCGTTAAACCTGCGATATCTTCAGAATGGGAGTTGGTTATTTCCCCGCATAACGCCAATTCCTCTACCCTATCTACAGTTGCGTTTACAGAATTGGTTGCAACAGGATTGGCAAACGGGTTTACACAATATCAATCAATTATTGGCATATACTTTACAGTTCATTCCTGTTGTACAAAGCATTAATCAGGTACTGGCAAAAACTCCATCAGAGCAATTAATTTGGCGTATCTCTCGGCTGGCTGAAACCCCTTTTGATTGGCAGCTACTACGGTTTTGTTCAGCTTCGCTGAATGCGGTGTTTAAGTCAAACGCCGTAGAAGGTTTTTTCTTATTTCCGCGTCATTGGCGGCAACAGCTTCAAGCTCATTTTATTACAGATACTCGCTTAGACACCCCCGCCCGCGCTGCGGCGGCTGGTTTCTGGCATCTTCATGAAAAAGAACCCGCTAAAGCAACTGAAGCCTTTGCCGTTGTCCGTTCTCTTCTCTATGGTGAAGAACTCTTCACCCTCGCCCAAATTCTCACAACTTTCAGCGAAGCCCAAGAACCCGCCACAATCGCCACGTTAGAACTACCCACTTTCCCCAACGAACCCTTACTACGTCCCATAACCTGGAACACCATAAAATCTCTCTATCGAGTCGTGGAAGATGTGCGAGTGGTTCAGCGTAGCGTCTCTCGTTCCACCCGTTCCTTTGCTCTCAACCGCGCCTTAGGAGAACTGGAAACTATCCTTAATCATATCGAAACCCTACCCGAAGCTGAACGAGAACTGATTAAAGATATTGCCCAAAATTGGCAAGATGCCTTATTACAAATCGCGACTGAAATTGGACAGACTTCTATTACTAAACCAGTTACTAATCCTTATGTTGTCGGAGACCCCGTAGAAGGGAATCGCTTTGTCGGACGAGACGATATCCTTAGACAATTAGAAGAACTCTGGGTTATGAGTCAACAACTCCAATCTGTAGTTCTCTATGGTCATCGCCGCATGGGGAAAACCTCGATTCTTTTAAATGTGGCAAACTGTTCCGGTTCAAGGGTAAAAGTGGTTTATATTAACCTACTGCGTTTAGGCAGTCCCCAAGGTGTCGGGGAAGTGTTAATGGCAATTAGTGATGCAATCTCTGATGCGATCGGCTGTCCCCCTCCCGATGATGAGGCTTTACTAAATCTTCCTTATCGAACGTTTGAACGCTATTTTAAACAGGTGGTGGAGATGGTGCAGGGGACAGATACAGAGACGCGCCATGGCACGTCTCTACAGGGGTTAATTATTGCCCTAGATGAATTCGAGAAAATCGAGGAACTCATCGAAGCGGGAAAAATCCCTAATGACTTTATTGGCTATCTGCGGGGATTGGTGCAAATGAACGCTCAAGTCGCGTTTGCTTTTGCTGGGTTGCACACCTTAGAAGAAATGACTGCTGATTATTTCCAACCCTTCTTTGCCAGCGTTATTCCGATTCACGTTGGTTTCTTAGAACCTGCTGCAACCCGCCAGATTTTAGCCAATCCCAGCCTGGAAAATCCAGATGCGACTGTTTCAGATATCCCGGATAATGAGGCGGTTGATTTTCCCCTAGATTACACTCCAGACGCCCTTGACTTAATCTATCGTCTCACCGCAGGTCAACCCTATTTAGTTCAATTGGTCGGATTCCAATTGGTGCGCCGTTACAATGATTTTGTGTTTGAACAGGGGCATTCGCGTGACCCCGTTTTTACGGTAGAGGATGTGGAAGCGGTGATTAATGACCCCGCATTTTATAAACGGGGACGGTATTATTTTGATGGTGTTTGGGGTCAAGCGGCGCGAGGGGTTGCGGGTCAACAGGCAATCCTTAAGGTGTTAGCACCTCACCCGGATGGGTTAACGAGTGAACAATTAAGGATAAAATTAGCAGAATTATTCAGAGAATCAGGACTTGCGCTTCTAGAGGAGAAACAATTAGAGGAAGCGTTGGAGACATTAAAACGCCATGATGTGATTCAGCAAAAGGGTGAGTCTTGGCAGATTATCGTTGAACTATTCCGGCGCTGGGTGTTAAATCAGTAGATTGTCATTAGTCATTTGTCATTTGTCATTTGTTGAATCAATTTTTTACCTAATTGTAGTGGCGTGACATACCGACTTTTATCAATTAACCTTACGCCCAGAAACCGTAGGGACGCACTGATGTGCATTGGTGACAACTTAAGATGAAACTCAATACAGAGGGAGCTTTTCACCCTCATCCCCTAACCCCTTCTCCCACCCCCCTCGTTCCCCCCTACAAGAGAGGGGAGGACAGAGGATGCTTCGCTTTTGTTTCATGGGAGAAGGGGAACCATCACATAAAACCGCTTCTAGTATCAGGGAAAAGAACACACTTTCTTTCTTGTATTTCTTGCTCCCCTCTCCCCTGGTGGGAGAGGGGCTGGGGGTGAGGGGTTCTAGCTTAAGTTGACATCTAAGTCGCCAAATTGGACGCCTGGAAATAAATTTCCGGCTGAAAGCTAAAGTAAGCTAAAGCTTACTGAGTATTTGAACCCGTTAAAACAGGTTTTAGCTTTAGTTCAGGGCTTAGACTAAAATTCCGAATCGGAACATTGGCGACAAAATGATTCTACTTTATGTAGAAACTTAGCCTGCTACGCCTCTACACTGGTAAAGACTGACAACTATCTTCCGTTAAAATCGCGTGTCTTCAACCAATCCCCAAACGTTCCCCTTAATCCTCGGTATTACTGGTGCCTCTGGTTTAATCTATGCAGTACGTGCCGTGAAGTTTCTCTTAGAAGCCGACTATACTATCGAACTCGTAGCATCAAAATCAGCCTACATGGTTTGGCAAGCGGAACAAAACACCCGTATGCCTCCAGAACCCGAACAGCAGGGACAATTCTGGCGACAGCAAGCAGGTGTACCCACAAAAGGCAAGCTGATTTGTCATCGCTGGGGAGATGTGGGTGCAACCATTGCCAGTGGTTCGTTCCGGACATTGGGAATGGTGATTATTCCCTGTAGTATGAGTACAGTGGCAAAAATTGCTAATGGTTTAAGTTCAGATTTATTGGAACGGTCAGCCGATGTGCAGTTAAAAGAAGGGCGTCAACTGATAATTGTACCCCGTGAAACACCATTTAGCTTGATTCACCTGCGTAACCTTACTACCCTAGCCGAAGCCGGAGTCAAGATTGTGCCAGCAATTCCCGCCTGGTATCACAATCCTCAAACCATTGAAGATTTAGTGGATTTTGTTGTAGCGCGAACCTTTGACCAACTCAATATTGATTGTGTTCCTTTAACGCGATGGCAAGGTGGTTTTCGGGAAAAGCTTTGACCCTTTGCTTGGTTCAGGAGATCGGGTTTTTCGGGGCGGGTTTCAAATTTATCGTTTCTTACTTCACCTAGATGTAACTAAACCTGCCGTGACTTGGTTAGGGCGATTGAAATCGCTGCTACACAAACAAAGTCCGCCTACGCGGACTGAATTGTAACGGCGGTAGTTAACCTGAATTTAGAATTATATAGCCCTACGCGCTGGTGTATTTACACATTAGAAATGGAGGCTTTATCAGGAGTAACTTAGAACATTTGTACTGTAACTACGCGAGAGCGTACTGCTATAGTTAGGTGTATAATTGATTGCGTTTAATCTAATTCAGATCTAATATTAAAGTATTTCCAGTGTCCGACATTCAAAAGTACCAGAGTTAGTTATGAGTACCAGGCGGCACATTTCAAAAAAAGCATCCTTGAAGTCTACTTTTACTCCTCCTGCCAATCCGTTGAAAACCCGTGGATTCGGTAATGGCATCCAAACCAGACGTGCAGATTTACCTCGAACCAATCTGTTGCAGAAAAGTTCGTTTAGTTCACCTGCTATGGCACAGCCAGAGTCACAGGATACCCGTTCTGCTGAAGCACAACTCGAAGGGAAATCTCGTTTTGGTTACAATGGACTAGACATTCCAGTCAATACGCCTATTGCACCACCCCCACCGCCACCAATTCAGAGGAAGGAAGCTTCGGAAAAGCTGGAAAACTGGCAGCAAAAGCCAGCAATACCCGCCACCAATCCTGTATTGAACCGATTGAAATTGAATCAACTTCAGGCAAAAAAATTCACTTCACAACAAAGCATCCAGCGAAAGGAAAATTCTGAAGCCGAAGAACGACAGAAGCTGCCGGAAGCAGGGACAGCAGGGGAACAGCCGCAACTACTCGAACAAGAACCAACACAAATCCAGGGGGCAACAGAATTCGGACAGATAGTCCAGCAGCCAGATGATTCCTCTAGCGCTCACGGAACCGAGAAAGCCAAAGAAAGTAAAAGGAGGATTTCTCAAGAGCAAGCCGAGAGAATAAACACAGTAATTGCTCAAGTAAGGAAACTGATTTCAGAAGAGTATTTAGAAAGTCAGTTCAATGCTCTAGATGGAAACTTGCCTGAACTAATCGGAGAATGTTTTAAAATACATGGACACTTAATGACTTTTTTGCTTTTTTCCGCTGCTCGTGTTTGTGGAGAAAATGGATTGTTAAGTTTGGATTGCTACCTTGCATTAGGATTACTAGCAGGAGAACTAATGGCTTACTATTATTGCATAAAAAATAAGCTCAATCCCAAGCAATTAAAACTGGAAACTGTAGAAACATATTTAGATAAAATTCTCCACTTCCATGATGAGATAATTAGGATTCAAGAAGACCTGTAGACTTATTAATAGGATGTGTTGGGTGATAGGGGGATTTGAAATGGAAGATTCAGTCAAGCTGATTATAATATTTGGATTGTATATTTTTACGATATTTGCTCTAACATCTAAAATAAGAAGTTTAAGAAAAACATTGATAAAAAAAGAAACTGATATCAAGCAAATAGAAACTAAATTGGAAGTTTTAGAAAAAATGCTTAAAGCTAAGTCGGATGATAATCATAATCAGCAACAATAGAAAGAATTTAAATTAAAATCAGTAAATAATTTTCTAGACAATAAGAATAAATAGTGAAAAATATAATCTGGTTAATATTAGTAATTATTTACATTTCTGCATCAATGAGCGACCAATTAGAGTAGCTCAATTTTATAATTTTAGTTTGTCTGCATATATATATGGTTTTAGGCTGGAGAAGTGATGATCCAGAATTTACTCAGAAAGTTGTAGCCATTGAAGAGAGGATAGGAAGAATACAGGTTAGACTTACATCACTTGAAAAAGAAATCGACAAGCTTCGCGAATATTGAGTTTATGACTAAGTTTATTAAAATTTTAGTTAAAAATCCAAATAAAGTTTAGAGTAAAAACAATGAAAAACTTGATTTTTATAATTTTGGTAATTTTGTACATTTTCTCGATCAATAACCAATTATCGGGGTTGAGTTTTTTGGTCTTAGCTTGTGTAGGTATATATGTTATTTTAGACTTGAGAGGTGATGATTCAGAATTGAATCAGAAAATTGCAGCTATGGAAGAGAGAATAATAATCATACAAGCTCGACTTAAATCAATCGAATCAGAAATCGAAAACGAGTGAGCATCGATTAAGCTGTCATGCATTTAAATTGGGTATTAGTCGCGAGCAAGATGCTCAATACAGTGAGCAAGATGCTCAATACAGTGAGCAAGATGCTCAATACAGTGAGCAAGATGCTCAATACAGTGAGCAAGATGCTCAATACAGTGAGCAAGATGCTCACACTACGACAAGGATTACGTCATTATTGACATTAAGGTTTAAATACCGAACAGTTTATCGTTTATTTCCTCACCCAGATGTAACTCAACCCGCACCGATGAAATTAGCCACATCTGTTGTCAGCTTGATATTAATGAGTCTGCTCATGTTTAGTTGTGGTCAGGCTCCACAACGTCAGGAGAAAAATTTGAATCGACAGCAAATTGAACAACTCGCTCGGATTCAGTTACCTCCAAGCAGTAAGGAGATGGAAGTGCATACTGAGTCTGGTATTGACTCGTTGATTGTCCTGCGGTTTACTCTTGATCAACGTGACTTGGATACCTTTCTGACCAGTGCTGGATATACTGACCCCTTAAAAGAAGGATTTCGCCCCTTTAGTTCACAAGAGCTTAGGGATGTTTCTTGGTGGAATCCAGACGAGGCAAAAGACGTTATTGGTGGATTTCTGAATACCTCAGACTGGGCTAGTGAAGTGATGGTAGATGTTTCAGCGTCTCAGCCAGTTGTCTACTTAAAATCTTATGATCTGTAGTTTTCTCTAAGGTTTTACCCATCTGAGAAAAGAGAGATACGTTAACTTGTATACTCTGCACTCTTACTCTCTGACTTAAGGCTGGTGGGCAATGCCCACCCTACGGTATATTAAGGGTTTCGGCGATGTCAAAATGCTTATTTCAGTGCCATTCTACTCTGATACCGTGGTTCGTGCCAAAACGCGATAAACATTCACCGTTTGCTGTTTTCCTTTCAAGGCTAGAGGTCCCCAGGATTCAACCTCAAATTCCCCTTGCAGTTGATCTAGCGTTTGTTGACCAATGAGAATCCGACAGGGAGTTGGTTGACGCTGTTTCTCACAACTCTCTAGTCGGGAGGCAATATTAACACTATCGCCAATTACGCCATATTCTAAGCGGTCTTTGCCGCCTAAACTGCCCACTACAACAGGACCCGTAAAAATACCAATCCGCATTTGAATCACAGGTAAACCTCGGCGTCGCCAATCTCGGTTCATCGACTCTAGGCGATCGCTAATTGCTAACGCACAGTCTACAGCGGCTTTCGCATCTTCAGCAACTTCGGTTCTGTGCAGACGAGACATAGGTACACCAAACGCCACCATCACCCCATCCCCGGTAAACTTATTCACAATCCCCTGACGCTGGAGGACTTCACGAGTCACCACTCCCAGAATTTCATTTAACCATTCCAACAACGCCTCTGGGGTCATCTTTTCCGATATGGTGCTGAAATCTTTGATATCGGCAAAGAACATCGTGGCGGTGAGGCTAATCCCCGGTAACTTCCCAGATTTTAGCAAGCGATCGCGACCTTGCCAAAGAGCCTGAGCCACTTCCGGAGAGGTATTCTGTCCCAACAGCTTCATCACAATCTGCTGCTGTTGATGGGCTTCATAGGAACGATGAGTGACAAAAATCGCCACCGTTAACCCAAATCCAAATGCTGGCGCTGCAAAAGGAACCCAGCCACCTTGGGTTAATAGGTAAAAACAAACACTGGATAACACCCCCAAACTACCTGTTACCCCAATAATTAACGCCAGGGGATGATACGTCACCCGCCCCAATATCCCCCCGATCGCAATCCAACCAATAATCCACAGGATTTCCGCCTGTTCTGACCAAAACCAGAATAAAGGACGCTTACCCGTCGCCGCATCCAGGAATTGGCTAGCCATTTGAGCCTGCATTAAAACCCCAGGTATTTTCGCATTTTTTTCCAGGGCGGGACTAAAGGGTGTGGCGAATAAGTCTTTGAGACTGGGTGCAGTTGACCCAATAATCACAATCTTGTCCTCCACCCAACTCGGATCAACCTTTCCCGCTAAGACATCAGTTAAGGAGACTTGTCGCGCAACTTGATAAGGGGAACGATAATTGAGTAAGATTTGGAACCCGCCAACATCTCCCTTTTGATATCCCCCCGCATTTTCCGTTATGGGTGACAACACAGCCGCGCCAAGCTGGGGAATGTCTGGATTATCGGGACTGGCTTCCAGTTCAATCCCACGCGGTTCTAGATAGCCAAGTGCCAGAAGCAGGGAAAATGAGAAAAGCACGCCGCTTTCATTCTCCGCCAAATACAAATTGCGACGAACCACATCGTCTGGGTCAAGGGGTATATCATTAAAACCGATGCGTTCCGGTGATACATCGGGTGGCGGTGGGGTTCCGGCGCGGATATCAATATTCTGAATTGCAATTAAATTCGGTTGTTGCAGTTGTTCCACTAACTGCTGATGACCCGGTTCCACGGGAAGATTGCGATACAAATCTAGACCAATAACAGCGGGTTCAGCGGCTTGCAGTCGGCGTAATACCTGTGCCAAAACCTGATCCGAGAGGGGCCACCGATTTTGAATTTCCAGGTCTTGTTCTGTAATCGCGACAACCAAGATCCGAGGATCAGGTTCCGTTTCCAGAGGTCGCAAGCGGACAAACTGATCATACGCCGCCAGTTCTAGCGTTTCTAGTCCACCCAAGTGTCGCACGCCCAGAAGGGTAATGATCACAGCAATGGTTGAAACGCCCACGACTCGCAGATTTGCCAAATCGGGTAACGCCAGACTAACCTTTTGAGGGATGCGAAAAACCATAGGGATAGATGTTTTAGCGTCTCAGAAGCCGCAGGACAGCTATGCAGATATTACTCAAACCCGAAGATGCCTCAATTTGTCCAACTGACTGTGGCAGCAAAGCCCTTACCGCATTATGCCACTTTTCTGGTTTGTAGTAGGCACTAAGCGTGCCTCAAGCGGGTCGAGCGCTGACTACTGACCCTTAAGCATAATATTTATGTTAACTTTAGTTTTTTCCGACTACTTATCAGTAGACATGATAATCTTTGAGATATTTAAATTAGCGATCGCGCTCTAAATCATCGATTACCTTTTGCAAGTACCAATTCTCTGGCATCCCCGGATATTTCTTCTTGGCTAACTCAATCAAGCGCACTGCAACATCCCAGTATCTACCCACCAAAAGTAGAGACGTTGCATGCAACGTCTGGAACATAAATGATGTGTCCTAACCGCTATAGCGGTTGCTATACTAACCCAAGATGAGACCTCTTGCAGAATTCCCCAAGAGGTCTAATGGTACTGGTCTAATAATAGCCGTCTGTACTCAGAGTTAATTGCCGCCTACGTAATCCTTGCTCAGTCGCCAATAGTGATGGAATGTTGGTTTTCCCCAGGTGCGGTGGGCGATCACATGTATGCCTGTGCCGTTTCGACAATGATTTTCCAAAAGACCTAGGGCATATTCGGGGTATGCCTTGGGTTGGATGGCGTAAGTGTCGGGATCTCCGCTGACTGGAACCAATACCCAGGACTGCAATTCCGTTTGGCTGCGCCGTTGCAACTCCACATGTGCCGCAACGGTGTGCCCAGGTTTGTCTGGGGCTTGGAGATACAAATTCTCCTTGTAGGTGATATCTTTCTCGAAGCTCTGGATCAGGTAAGTTCCATCAGTCTGCTTGACCAGAACCCACAGGTGTCCTTGGTTTGATGCTGTAGTATTAGGAGGATCCTGGTTCCAGGTATGGACATGATAGTTGACAAGGGGATTGTAACCATAGGCTTGTAAATAAGTACCTGTTACTTGGTGAATGAACATCCAGGTACCGGAAACATCATCTGGGCGTGTAACCATATCTTCATCCTCGGGTTCAATTGGGGGTAGTTCTGGAACAGAACTTGGTACTGTGATTTTGACGGGTTTGCCGCCAAGGATTTCGCCGTCAACGACGACATCTAGGGAGCCGTTAAAGACCTGAGTTTGGCTGGTGGCTTCGACATTGCCAATCCAGTCAACGTCAAAGCTAAGTTCATGGTCTTGATCTCGGCTCAGTGGACCATAACCATCGCTAGGTGCTACCGCAACGACGAATGGTGCGGTGGCACCGCTGGCTACTAGACTGACGTTGCCAATTGAGGTGATCTGTGCTGCCACTTCTGTGGTAATTATTTCCACAATCGTGTCGGCATTGACACCTTGGACGAGCTTACAACCTGTTGCCTTAGCGATTCGGCTTCCTTGTCCAGGAGTGCCACCCGGATCTCCGCATTTCGATCTAAACGCGCTGGAGGATCTTACAGGATCGTCATCAAGTCCGGCTGGAGCACGATAGTTAGTATCCATGGAAAGCGCCAGCACTTTGATCTTCTCTGCCACCAGCTTGGCGGTGACTGATGCCTCTGTGATGTCGTAGGAGAGGTTGGAAATTTCCTTGCAAACTGAGTCGTGACCCGCCGCGTCGCCAAACCAAACAATAATCCGCTTGGCATCTGCACGCCAACCGATCTGACCGCCGGGTGGTTCGGCAACTTGATCGAGTCCATAGAACTGAGCTTCTGGAGTGTCCTGACCGGGGGAGGTTGTCCAAGTATCGATCGCGGCTTTGACGGCAGCGATATCTGCGCTCAGGCTACATTGGTTAGCGAATCCGTAAGGATGTTCGTCGGCAACTGGAGCCGGAAAGTCCTTGTAGTCGCCAACCCCGAACCAGACATCAGCCCCTAAGTCCTGGATTCTGGTCATGGCATCGACAATGCCGCTCTTGACCGCCGCGATCGCATTATTCATGCTACCCGTTGTGTCTGCCAGAAAATAGACATCCACTTTCGGGACTACCCCAGATTTGGGGATAGTCACCTTCACCACTTCGGCGACGGTCTGATCCATAGATAGGGTCAGATCGTTCGTCGCGGGTGAAACTTGAATCGGAATACTCATTAAGTTGAATAACTCCTTTGAGCAAAATTTTTGCCTTCTGAAGGCATAATATGCCCTCGATTTAGGACATTATCATACTTTTTGTACTCCGACAAAAAAAGTTGAAACCCTTTAGAAACCTAAGTTATAGGCTTGCTATATCACAACAAGCATCCAATATATCTGTTATTGTATATATTAATGGATATATGTATATATATATTAGTTCAAGTTATACCCATAACTCCCAGAGATCCACAAGGATTTCCTGGAGACCTTGGAGTTAGCGATCGCGCTCTAAATCATCGATTACCTTTTGCAAGTACCAATTCTCTGGCATTCCCGGATATTTCTTCTTGGCTAACTCAATCAAACGCACCGCCACATCCCAGTATCCCCCCACCATCCGCAGGAGTCGTTGTTGTAACTCTCGATCCACCCGCGCATTCGACCGAATTTGTCGTTCTTGATTGATAAAGATATCTTTCCGATTCAATTGAGCCGAGCGTTTTTTAATCTCAGCTTCAGCCTTTGCTATTTGTTGCTTCTGCTGATTTAATGCCTGATTATACTTCTGCCAATCCTGTTTCTCAAAATACAGGTTCGCCGCTTGCTGATAATCATCCGCTGCGCCTTGGTAATCCTGAAAATCCGCACGCGCCGCCGCTCGATGATAATAGATTTGCGGATCATTGGGCTGAATCGTTAACCCTCGCGAATAGTCCTCAATTCCTTGGCGATAATCGCCTAGTTTCGAGTAAGCTTGACCCCGACAAATATAATATTGAGAATTGTCGGGTTGTATCTCAAGTAACTGGGTAAAATCCGCGATCGCACCCCGATAGTCTCCAAGTTCAATGCGAACCCGCCCCCGATAGTGACGCACTTGGATATCATTGGGATCAAGCTGCATGGCTCGACCTAAATCTTCCATTGCTCCTCTTAAATTCCCCAGTTTGCTGCGAATAATTCCCCGATAACAATAAGCTCTAGCATCATTGGGCGCAACGTGCAGCAGCCACTGACAATCCTCTAAGGCTTCCCGATGGTTTCCTCGTTGTAGCTTATTGATAACTTGAGTCAAATACTTCTGGGTTTCCGCCGCACTCGCTGCTTGGATTTGCGTTGCCTGAATTTGCTTGATACTCTCTAGGCAACTCTGGCAATTGTCTTTGTCTTTCTGATCCAGATACAGTTTAGCCGCTTGTTTAAAGGATGCGATCGCCTCTTTCGTCTTCCCTAATCGACGGTAGGCTGTACCTTGCAGTTTATACGCCGCCCCGTGATTCCCATCAATCTGGAGAACCTGTTGAGCATCCTCCAGGGAACCTTGAGCCTCTCCCTGCGCCAAGTGAGCCAAACTGCGCCCCAAATAACTATCCAGATGTTCAGGATTCACCTGTAGCGCTTGGGAATAATCCGCGATCGCACTTTGACAATCCCCTAAATCAAAACGAGCCAATCCCCGTCTGTAGTAAGCATCAGCAAATTCTGGATTAATCTGCAACGCTTGCTCAAACTCCTGAATCGCTCCCTCTAAATCGCCTTGTTGCGCCTTCTGTCGCCCGCGCTCGTAAAGTTCCTGCTCCATTGCCCACGTCCAACTCGTTTGTGCGATCGCCAGTTATCTTGTTAATCATGATAACCCCATTGCTTATCAATTGGTGATCAGTGAACTTTTTCAATTGTTTTTTTTTACGAGTGCTAGTAAGATTATTTTCATCCTAAATAGAAAAGGTTAAATTTATGGCAGCTATTCATCGACGCTGGTTTCTACAGGGTAGTATTGCTTTCGGAGCAACAAGTTTGGCGTTGATTCATCAAAAAGCGATAGCTCGCAATAGCATTTATGTCAGCAATGCTGAAGAGTTTTTCTACGCTATTGGCTCTAACCGAACGATTATTCTCAAACCTGGTATTTATTTTTTGTCTGAGATCTCTGGCGAATCTGAGCAAGATCATGCTAGATTTGAACCAGTACATGACGGAAAAGAATTGGTTATTTCTAAGGTTGAAAACTTGAAAATTATCGGAGAAATAGATGATCTAGTGAGCCTGATAGTTAATCCCCGTTATGCTAACGTTCTAAAATTCGACAATTGTAATAATGTCGAGATTGAGAATATTAAAGGTGGACATTTGCCGGAACTAGGCTATTGCCGAGGCGGTGTTTTGTTCTTCAGAAATACTAGCCATGTTCATATTCAGGACTGTGTTCTATTCGGTAGTGGAATCTGGGGAATTGAAGCGATCGCTACAGAAAATTTAACCTGTCGTCGGACAATCATTCGAGATTGTACTTATCGTATTCTTCGTTTGACCGATATTAACACGGCTACCTTTATCGATTGTCATTTTTTCGATAATAGGCGCTTTGAGATGGTTATGGTTAGGAGTTCGCAAAATGTGGAGTTTCGCAATTGTGATTTTAGAACCAATCGTGTTGATACTAACTGGAATGATTCGTTTTTCTTGATTTCAGAGAGTGAACCTGTGCGACTAATCGATTGTTTGTTTCGTGACAATGAAGCAGACATATTGATTCAAGATACCCGTTTACTAAACATGAGTAGAACTCGCTTTGAAAATAATAGTTTTCAGGTTCCAAACAATACGGCTATATAGCGTTTTTATGGGATTGTGAGTCCTGTCAACGCGGACGCAAGGCAAGTGTAGCAGCGATTGCAGTCGCCAACTAAGGCGACAACACGGAATCCTCGACTCGACAAGCCGTCAGTAGTGAGGACTTTAGTCCTCTCATAGCGCTAAAGCGCCTACTACAAACAAACTCGGAGCGATCGCCTATAGGCAGATGAGGCAACCCAGCTCCGGCGTGTAATATATAAAAAGAGATAAAACTTAAAAAAAGTTCATGATTGTGTCCGCCTCTGGCTTCGATCGCATTAAACACGCCCTTAAAGATAAAGTCTTTTTTGGCAATGAACCCACTCCGGAGTTGATTGCCATCCTGATCGTCTACTTTGTCCAGGGTATCCTGGGGCTAGCCCGTTTAGCGATTAGCTTCTTCCTCAAGGACGAACTCGGTTTAAGTCCCGCCCAAGTCGCAGCCCTAATCGGGATTGCGGCGTTACCTTGGGTGATTAAACCCCTATTTGGCTTTTTGTCTGACGGACTCCCCTTATTTGGCTATCGCCGCCGCCCTTATCTAGTCTTGTCAGGATTGATGGGAACAGCCGCCTGGTTAAGCTTAGCAACGGTAGTCCATACAGCTTGGGCAGCAACCCTTGCCATTCTCCTGAGTTCCCTTTCTGTAGCGATTAGTGATGTCATCGTAGACTCGCTGGTGGTGGAACGAGCAAGGCGGGAATCATTAAGCAACTCGGGTTCTCTGCAATCCCTGACGTGGGGAACCTCTGCTTTTGGGGGAGTGATTACGGCATATCTGAGTGGTTGGCTGCTGGAGGCGTTCAACACCCAAACCGTTTTTGGCATTACCGCCACCTTTCCCCTACTCGTCTCTGGCGTGGCGTGGTTAATTGCCGAGGAACCCGTTAGTTCCGGGTTAAATACCGCCACTGTCACCAACCAAATTAAGCAACTGCGCCATGCGGTGACTCAAAAAGCCATCTGGCTACCCACGGCGTTTATCTTTCTTTGGCAAGCTACACCCACAGCCGATTCAGCCTTTTTCTTCTTCTCCACCAATGAACTCGGATTTGAACCGGAATTTTTAGGGCGGGTGCGTTTAGTTACCAGTTTGGCGTCTCTAGTGGGGGTTTGGGTATTTCAACGCTTTTTAAAGGGTATCCCTTTCCGCACGATTATGGGATGGACAACTGTCCTGTCGGCTGTTTTGGGGATGACGACGCTTATCCTTGTTACCCATGCGAATCGGGCATTAGGCATTGATGATCATTGGTTTAGTTTAGGCGACAGTTTGATTTTGACGGTGATTGGACAGATTACATTTATGCCTGTGCTTGTCCTTTCAGCCAGACTCTGCCCGTCGGGGGTGGAAGCTACTTTATTTGCCCTGCTGATGTCGATATGGAATTTATCGGGACTGTTATCTCATGAATTGGGGGCGTTATTAACCCATTGGCTAGGGGTGACAGAACATAACTTTGATCGCCTGTGGTTATTACTGACAATTACCAACCTCTCTAGCTTATTACCCTTGCCCTTCTTAGGCTGGTTACCGATGGCTGATCCGCAAGCTGAAATTAAAGGCGAAACAGAATTTAAATCATTACCGCCAGCAGAAGTATTTGAACATCATACATCGGGTTCTTTCTCTGAACAGCCATTCCTACCTGATGTTGTGCCAGAGTTTATCCGGGTTAGTAGTGAGGACTTTAGTCCTCTTATCAATAGCGCTAAAGCGCTTACTACAAACCCAGTTGGTAGTGAGGACTTTAGTCCTCTTGATCAATAGCGCTAAAGCGCTTACTACAAACCCAGTTGGTAGTGAGGACTTTA
>NZ_JAVJQP010000199.1:0-13908 GCF_040218875.1 Coleofasciculus sp. D1-CHI-01 | reverse complement strand
GTCAAGGTGATGACTTAAATGATGGTTCAGATGACATTGCCGATGGTCAAGGTGATGACTTAAATGATGGTTCAGATGACATTGCCGATGGTCAAGGTGATGACTTAAATGATGGTTCAGATGACATTGCCGATGGTCAAGGTGATGACTTAAATGATGGTCAAGCTCAAGGTGGTACTGACACGACGGCTAATTCTGATACAAATACCTCGGACAGTAGCAGCGATACTCAAGCTGCCAATTCAGATACGGAAAACAGTAGTCAAACCTATAGTCGAACCTATAGTCGGCTTCCTAGTACCAACACTAATAATGATGACGAAGATGACGAAGAAAACTGCTCCGCAGATGATCCTAGCTGCGAAAAGGGCGATGTAGCTGAGAGTAACGCCGAGAGCAATAATTCTAATAGCGGGAATAATAACTCCGCTTCGACAACCTATAGCCGTCAACCCGCTTTAAGTAACGCCACCAGGACTTCTGGTACGGATATCGCTGATAATAATTCAGTGAATAATGGCAGTCAAACCTATAGCCGGATTCCAACTCAACCCAGTAGTGATGCGATCGCAACTCCTGATAACAGCACCGCTAATCCTGCTAATTCAGATACTACCAGCAATACGGCGAGTGAAAATACAACTCCTGCCAATATTCCCAGCTACGATAGCAACAACGATAATATCCCTGGAGATAACGTAGCCACCGCGAATCCGGCTAATACCGATAACGCGAACAGCAATATCCCAAGCGATAGCAGTTCTAATCCCACCAATACCAGTGGTGGTAACAGCAACGTGGGTAACAACTCGGCTAACACGAGCAATCAAACCTATAGCCGCGTTCCTACCTCAAATAGCGATAATTCCACCCCTCCGATTACTGACAGCGGAAACAATAATTCCGCCAACGATAACGCGGTAAATACACCGAATACTGATAGCCCTAACGATACGGCTAATAATAGCGGTTCTAACCCTACAGACAATAACAGCAACGGCAATACTGATATTGCTGACGATAATTCTGCTGACAATGGCGACTCAACCTATAGCCGTGATCCAAATAACGGAAATAGCGATATCGCTGACAATAGCGGTACAGATCCGGTAGATAACAGTAACGGAAACACCGACACGGCGGATACAGATAACGCCAATACTGATACCACTGACAATGGCGACTCAACCTATAGCCGTGATCCAAATAACGGAAGTGATGGGGCGAATAATGGTGGCTCTAGCCCCACCGACAACCCTGGCAATTCCGGTATCGCCAACGGTAATTCCAATACCCCTGAATCCTCTGGACAAGACACCACAGCGGGAAATAACGGTAATGGAACCCCCAGTGAGACTCCCCAACAGCAGGCTTCAAACCAGGAAGAATCATCACCATCGTCAGAAACGGATAATGTCAGCGATCGCGTAGATCAACTTGAAGCTGCTTTTACCCAAGAATTCCAAACCTATCTCCAACAACAATTTGTAACCAAACGGCTAAATCTACAAGATATCACGGAACGGACTCGCGACATCGAACAAGTCACCGGCTTAAAAACTGCTGTGATTTATGTCAGCTTTGTCCCTCAACCCATGAACTCAGAAGCTAATGCTTGTCAAACAGAGTCTGCACCAGCCGTGGATCGCCGATTTGGTCATACCCCCTCAGCATCAAGCAATTGCTCACCGGAGGACAATCAACAGCTAGAATTGGTACTGATTACTGCCGATGGTGAAGCCATTCAACGTCGAGTTCCTAATGCGATTCGGGCTAAGGTTTTAGCAGAAACTCAAAAGTTTCAGCGGACACTCAGCGATCGTCGTAACCTCGGATCGACGAACTACCTGGATTCATCTCAGCAACTCTACCAATGGTTAATCGAACCCTTAGCGGACGATTTAGAAGCACGCCAAATTCAAGGATTAATGTTTGCCATGGATTCTGGGTTGCGATCGCTCCCCATCGCCGCCCTTCACGATGGAGACAACTTCTTAATCGAGAACTATAGTGTCAACTTGATTCCCAGCTTCAGCTTAATCCAAGCTCGCAATCCCGACATTCGATCGCGTCAAGTTCTGGCTATGGGGGCGTCGAAATTCTCAGATTTACAACCCTTACCCTTTGTGCCGATAGAACTATCCACAATTACAGAGTATCTGTGGAAAGGCAAATCATTCCTCAACGAGAATTTCACCTTCCAAAATCTGCAAGAACAAATCAACCAGAACGAGTTTGGTATCATCCATTTAGCCACTCACGCCGAATTTAAGCCAGGGAATCCTAGCAATTCCTACATTCAACTATGGAATCGCAAACTCCGGCTGGATGAACTCAAGGAATTAGGCTTATCCGATTCAGCCGTGGATTTATTAGTCCTCAGTGCTTGCCGAACCGCCCTAGGCAATGAAGACTCTGAACTCGGTTTTGCTGGCTCAGCCTTACAAGCGGGGGTTGATTCTACCCTAGCTACCCTCTGGTACGTCAGCGATGAAGGGGCTTTAGGAATCACGACTGAATTCTATCGTCAATTAAGGCAAGTTCCGATTAAAAGTGAGGCATTACGCCGAGCGCAACTTGCTATGATTCGAGGCGAAGTTAGTATTGCCAATGGTCAATTAAATTATGGAGATAAGAGCATAACTTTACCTCCAGAAATAGCGGAACGCGCCAAGACCAAAAATCTCAACTTCTCTCATCCGTACTACTGGGCACCCTTTACCTTAATTGGTAATCCTCAGTAGACAACTGGGGAATAAAGTTGATTGAAAGACTTCATCAGGTTTGCCCCAAGTCGTCTCGTCTTTAAGGTCAAATCTGTCTCCATACCGTAGGGGCGGGTTTAGGGAATCAATTCAGATATCCACCAATAACGGCACAACAAAACCCGCCCTCCCCACCAATAATATCAATTCCGTTTAAATGCTCATCCTTGCAGTACGACAGTACAATGGTTTGAGGATATTTTGACAATGACTACCTAAACGGAAGTGATATAACCCAACAACAAAACCCGCCCCTACATTAGGTTTTATGTCCCGATATCATACGTTAATATTAACCTGAAACCCGATCAAAAAACACCAGATTCCCAACCGCGATCGCACTTTGTTTGTCCAAAGTCCAGAACAGTATTGACTCCGTAATTTTCTTTCTCTACCCTCTGCCTTCTTGCCTCCTGCCTTATTTCTGATGTTTCTCGTAAGCCTCAACAATGCGCTGAACCAGAGCATTACGAACCACATCTTGAGTGGAAAGCTCGCAAAACGCAATCCCATCAACTGGACGCAGAATTTTTTGTGCCACCCCTAATCCGGAATCTTGATTCGGCGGTAAATCGGTTTGGGTAACATCTCCAGTCACCACCATCCGCGAACCAAACCCCAAGCGAGTTAAGACCATTTTCATCTGGGCTGGGGTAGTATTTTGGGCTTCATCCACAATCACAAACGCATTATTCAGCGTTCGTCCGCGCATATAAGCTAACGGTGCTACTTCAATAATCCCCCGTTCCATTAAATTGGGAATTTTCTCCCCATCAATTAGTTCATATAACGCATCATAAAGCGGACGTAAAAACGGATTGACTTTCTGTTGTAAATCTCCCGGCAAAAATCCTAACTTTTCCCCCGCTTCTACAGCCGGTCGGGTTAAAATAAGGCGTTCATACTCATTTGCCAGTAATGCGCGGGTTGCCAATACCACCGCCAAAAAGGTTTTCCCGGTTCCCGCAGGTCCAATACAAAACGTCAAATCATTATTGAGAACCGCTTTAACATATTGGCGCTGGCGAAATGTTTTGGCGCGAATCACATCACCGCGACGGGTACGCGCCAGCACATCTTGATGTAAATCCTGGAGTTCATCCTCACGGTGAGTATCCAAAGCATGAAACGCCGTGCGGATATCCGCTTCTTCAATCCGTCTACCCTCGAGCCAAAACGGTTTAAGCGATCGCACCACAGACGAGACGCGCTCAACTTGTTTTTGCGTGCCAGAAATGAGCAACTCCTGTCCCCGTAACACCAGATTCGCACCAGTGCGTTGAGAGAGTAACTTCAGATTACTCTCGCGATCGCCCGCCAGTACCATAGCACTCTGGACACTCGGTAATTCAATTATTGTAGATACTTCACTCAAGGTTTATCATCAGTTATCAGTGAGCAGTTATCAAGTATTAGCAGGCAGGAAAACAAAGGACACAGGACAAATGACATAAGACAAATCAAGAACGGGGTTTCGAGTTAGGCTTAGGCAACGGCAAGCGTCGAGGCGAACCCTTCCTCCCCTGGTATCTACTCCCTGAAGGGCTTTCACGGCGGGATGTGCCACCCGACTCATCATAGATATCCAAATAGACCGATTCACCAGCAATCTTAGCCACCCCTTGGATAACGGTGCGAATTGCCTGAATATTACGACCACCTCGACCAAAGACTCGCCCCTTGTCCTCTCCGTCAAACGCCAGCCGAATCCAGACGCGATTATTAGCATGGGCACGTTCACAGTCTAAACTCAGCGACGTGGACGACTCTAAAAACGGCTCAACTAAAAATCGCACCAGACTCCCATAATCCGGGCTGGTTTTCTGCCCAGGTTCAGACACTGGCTTGTTGTTCAAGGACATTGGCTTTCTTGAGAATGCTGCGAACGGTATCCGTGGGCTGCGCTCCGTTTTTCAGCCACTTGGCAATAGCGGGAGCATTCAGCGTCGTTTGATCAGTTCTGGGATTGTAGAAACCCAACTCCTCTAAAGGACGCCCATCCCGACGGACACTACTCTCAATCGCCACAATGCGATAACTCACTTCACGCTTTTTGCCGAATCGTTTTAATCGAATTTTGACCATAGTTTCCAATAACTCACCTGTTTGATTTTACGCGATGATTAAGAATTTAGGGGAAATGGGGATGTGTCATTTGTCATTTGTCATTTGTCATTCGTCATTGGTTGACTTCCCCCATCTCCCCCTGCTCCCCCTGCTCCCCCTGCTCCCCCTGCTCCCCCATCTCCCCCAGCTCCCCCAGCTCCCCCAGCTCCCCCAGCTCCCTCATTTCCCTCATAACTGACCAAACCCCTTCTTCTTCTTCGCCTTTTTCTTCTTCTTCGTCGAACCACTACCGCGCCAACCGGGTTGGGAACGATTGCCCATTCCACCACCAAACATATCACCCATTCCGCCCATTCCGCCCATTCCGCCCATTCCGGGAAGTCCGCCCATTTGACCTTGACCCATCTGCTTCATCAGCGATCGCATCTTGGTAAACTCACTAATTAGACTGCTCACCTCACGCTCACCATGCCCTGAACCCCTGGCAATGCGGCGGCGGCGACTGGGAGAACCAGCCAGCAAATCCGGATTGCGGCGTTCCTCAGCCGTCATCGAATTAATCATCGCTTCCGTTTGCTTAAGCTTACCTTCCCCTTTTTCCAGTTGGTCCGAACTCAGCTTACCCATTCCCGGCATCAGCTTCATCAACCCACCCAGGGAACCCATGTTTTTCAACAGCCGCATTTGCTTCAAGAAATCGCTGAAGTCAAACTGAGCATTGAGCATTTTCTCCTGCATCTGGGCGGCGTCAGCCATGTCAATTTCTTCTTGGGCTTTTTCCACCAGCGTCAGCACATCACCCATACCCAGAATTCGGGATGCCATGCGATCGGGATAAAATGGTTGTAGAGCTTCTACCTTTTCACCCACACCGACAAATTTAATCGGCTGACCCGATACCTGGCGCACAGACAAGGCTGCACCCCCTCTGGTATCGCCATCCAGCTTGGTCAGAATTGCCCCTGTAATCCCAATTTGTTGATTAAATGTATGGGTTAGGGTTGCCGCCTCTTGACCCGTCATCGCGTCAACAACCAGCAGAACCTCGTGGGGTTTAACATTGTCCTTAATCTGGGCAAGTTCCGCCATCATCTCGGCGTCGATTTGTAATCGTCCCGCCGTATCGATAATTACAGTATCAACACCCGTTTCTTTGGCACGGACAACCCCCTGACGAGCAATCTCTACAGGGTTAGTATCCGTCCCCATTTCAAAGACAGGGATATTAATCTGTTCACCCAACGTCACCAACTGGTCAATCGCTGCGGGGCGATAAACGTCTGTCGCCACCATCAAGCAACTGCGGTTTTCCTTGCCTAGGTGTAGGGCTAACTTAGCCGTCGCCGTGGTTTTCCCGGTTCCCTGCAACCCTGCCATCAGCACGATAGTGGGCGATGTATCAGCTTTAGCCAAGGGGACATTACTTTCCCCCATCACCTGCACCAGTTCATCGTAGACAATCTTGATAAACTGTTGGTCAGGGCGGACGCCAGCGATAACATCAGCGCCCATTGCCGTCGTTTCAACATCAGCAACAAATTTTTTGACGACTTGCAGATTCACATCTGCCGACAGCAAAGCCCGACGCACCTCTTTCAGGGCGTCTTGAATATTGGCTTGAGATATCTTGTCTTGACCGCGTAGTTTCTTCCAGGCGTCTTCTAAGCGTTCGGCGAGAGCATCAAACATAGTTAACGTTAATCTTAAAGTTTAGTGTTACCAGAGATAGGGTCAGATTGCCGTGACTTCTTACACAATAACGCTTTAGGGGCTTTTTCTACCAGTTCTCGACCTCTGGATTGTGCGATCGCGGTTTTCACCGATTCAAGAATTATAATTTTCTGACTGAATGGGATCGCCTGGTGGTGGATGTCGTCCTAGGATTTGACGACGAGCAGGCATTGTTTATATATCCGATTGATTCTGACTTAAATAAAGATTGCGAACAGTCCGATTGACAAAGCTGAGATAATCATCGATTTCTTCATACAAATTCAGTTCTTTTTATTCTTCAGAATTTAGCGAATAGTTTTGTTGTTTATCTAAAAGTAATAAACCTATTACCAGCCAAAGAACCTTGAGTGACTTCCACCGTGAAATCGTAAGTGACAGGTACGGCTTGAATCGGACGCGCCTGAATTATAAATAGGGTTGATATTACAGTTGCGATCGCTCATCATTTTGTAGAGACGCGCCATGGCGCGTCTCTACCACTAGATAATTAATTTTTGGTTAATTGTTAGTTTTTTTCGGAGGTGTTTTTTTAGGGGTAGTATTTTCTTCTAACTCCTGAATTTTATTTTCGGCTTGTCGAAGCTTTAAGTCTTTCTCTTTAATCTGTTGCTCCATCAATTCTACATGTTGAATAATGGTTTGTACGTTAGGGTATAAATCTTGAATAATCAACTGACGTATCTGCCAGATTAAAACAAGTAACAAAGTTAGAGATAAAAATGAAATGAGGTCTTTAATATCTTCTAGGCGATTAAATATACGCTGGTTTTTGACCTGACTTTCATGTAAAAAAATATAATCTTGTCTGCCCAATGTTTGTTCTTTTGCCCACCTCCAAGCTTTTCGCAATTGAACTCCCCATAACAATTTAGATTTATCTTGGCATCCAGAATTAAGCCATGCTAAAAAATTCCTATTATAAGGACGCAAAGCATTCATTACATTTTCTAGCCACTTCTGATTAAAAACCAATTTATAAATTTGATTATAAACCTTTATCTTGTTATGCTTGCAAATCACTAATCCAGATAAAATTAAATCTATATATTCAGGATTATTATAAATAATTTCTCCACAGTCTAAGATTTGACGATAGGTATCTAAGCAAAATAGAAGATGCTGCTGATTGCAGAAAATACGATCGCGGATTGTCCTCAAGTGTTCTGGATTGTCCTGAGATTCCCAGTTTTCAACAATGTGCGATCGCACCAACTTTTCCACCCACTCTTTCTCTGTCTCTCCTGGCTTTAAAGAAACTTGGGATTCTCCACAAGCATTATAAACAATTTGACAAAGCTTTTGGGTGAGAAATGGCTGTCCTCCTGTCCAAGTCAAAATCTCTTTTAAAATGATCTCAGGATTATCAACTCTACCCAATAATCCCTCAGCTAGCGGTTGTGCTTTATCTAATTCAAAACCACATAATTCGATTCCACAACCAATGTTAAACGGTGTGCGATTTTTGTCTTGAATAAAAACTGAAGGCGTGGCTACACCCAGTAGACAGAACGTCAATCGGTTATAAGCGGGATTGTCAACCCGTTGATTGTAACACCCCCGAATCAAGGCAAAAAAATCATCGGTTGAGAATCCTAAACTGAGTACCGTATCAACTTCATCAATGAAAATAACAATATTGTCGGATATCTCAGCTAATAATACCTCCTCCAAAAAATTACTCAATCGCTGCACAGGAGATAAAAATTCATGTTCTTTCCACCATGCCCTTTTGTTGATTTTACCGGATAACTCAAACTTCCTGACTAAATCGTAAAATATCCCCATATACCAGCCTGGTTTGGTAACATTATCACTGCCAATTAGTGTCAGATCAATTGCCGCACATTTTACTCTTTCTTTTTCCAGTTTTTGCATCGTTCGCACCCGCAAGCTAGACTTGCCCATTTGCCGCGAGTTCAACACATAGCAAAATTTACCAGCTTTTAACGCCTGATAAAGATTTTGGTCAGCTTGACGCATTACATAACTGGGAGCATCAGCCGCTAAACTTCCGCCAACTTGATATTCGTAATTAGTCATTGATTATTTATCCTTCGTCATTAGTCATTTGTCATTCGTAGTAGCGGACACTATTTTTCTTTAATTCTAATCCGTAGAGTGGGGAGAGCGAAGTATAACGTACCTACCCAAATGATGCACTGGGGTTCACTTGCATTCTATAGCGCCAGTCCAGTAATCAAAATTGATAGGAAAATCTTCAAAAAACTGTAACAAAAACTACCCAATTACCCTTTTGTAGAGACGTTCCGACAGAACGTCTCTACCAACCTCTATTAGTGGATCGACGCCATAGAAAAAGTAAAGGTTTGTCGAGATTATTCGCCTAACGCAGGATAGCGGTTAATACACTTAATTTGATCCATTAGATTAGTAGGAAACAACGCTTGGATTTTGTTGGGTTTCCTTCGTCAACCCAACCTACAACCTAAAATGATGGAATAGGTAAACCCTTTTTTTTGTAATACAAAATCTGGGTTAGCTACCTTCGTGATAACTCAGTCCGCGCAGGCGGACTTTGTTTGTGTAGCAGCGATTTCAATCGCCGTAGCCAAAGGAAGTTCCTGTTGATTTATGTTTCCCTACCTCTAAGCTTCTGGGAAAAATACTGGGAATATAATAGACAACGCGGCTTGACAGAATTATTCTCTAACTGTACTAAACCTAAGCTTTGTAACTTAAACGCCAGCATTGATTCCAAGGGTACAGGACAATTTGCCTCAACTACCGTTTTCATTGCTGCGGCTAACTCAGGATACTGTTGTAAATTCCATAACTGTCCCCTTAAATGATTGCTGTAAATTCCTGATTCCGTAGCAGCCGTTTGCAAGAGTTGTTCAAACGTAATATCCTCACGAGTGAGGGAATAAATAGCAAGCTGGATCAGATGCGGATGTCCTCCTACCGTCTCTATTAGCTGAGTCACCTGGGAATTATCCAAATTTAATCCTTGTTGTTGGGCTAACTCTTGCATTTGTTCGGATGTAAATTCTGGCAATTCAATTGGCACACCAACATTAAACGGTGAACGATTCGTATTAAGCTGAATATAAACATCGGTAGAATAGGAAATCACTAACCGTAATTTCTGCCACAGTCTGCTGGTTTTTGCTTCCTCATGCCAAACTCGCAGCATACCAAAAAAGTCTTGGGCAATTTTGGGATAGGGAAAAATTCGATCAACATCATCTAGTGCCAAGACTAATGGCTGGTCTAATTGAGATAACAGATGATCTTCAAAATAAATCGTACAATTCTGAGAACTTCCTAACCCTTCTTCCCAATACTTCGCCAGTTGAGTCGGTAGTTTTAACCGCCGACTGACAAATGTACAGAACCAGCGCAAAAATTCATCTAGTCCGCGCAAAACGGCTTGATCGGCTTGGAGTAAGTTTAAGCGAACGGTGCGATAATTTTCTTTAACTGCTTTTTCGAGAATCTTCTCAATCAGCAACGTTTTTCCCATCCGTTTTGGGGCTTTAATTCGCAGTAGGGAACCGGGCTTGACGATTGTTTCATAGCAACGCGATTCGCTGGGAGGACGCAGGATATAGGTAGAGACTTCAGGTTCAGTATCTGTCTGTTCTTCATCCACCTCTATTGCTAAAAATGAGTTCTTATCGGCGACAGAGAAATCAGCAATTTTCTCTAAATTCAGCTCCAACTGATCGCAAAGGTCATAAAAATTAAAACGATCCACAGGTTTGCCATTGAGGAAATTGGAGACGGTGGAGAGAGAAAACTGTACTCTCTCGGCTAAGTCTCGCTGACTCGCAAAACGATTTCGCGGTAGTGCAGCTTTGACTGTTTCGATATACTGGGGAGCAACTTTTAGCGATCGCGACATGATTAAACACTTGAATCACCCTGCTGTGATCATAGTCTTCTCATCCTTCTCATCCCGCCAAGTCAGATATAAGTCACACATAAGTCGGACAATTTAGATCCCCGACTTCTGAAGTCGGGGATCTGGTCAAGGATGAAAATTGAGGGATAATAATCAAGTGTATGCTTGCGGAAAATTTCTCCTCGTGTCCAAACCTCTCGTCCTCATGGATCATGATGGCGGTGTCGATGATTACTTGGCAACCGTCTTGCTAATGACAATGGATCACATCCAACCCTTGGGTATCGTTGTCACTCCGGCGGATTGCTATATTCAACCCGCCGTTAGCGCCACGCGCAAAATTTTAGACCTAATCGGATGTTCTCATATCCCCGTTGCCGAGAGTACAGTGCGCGGGATTAATCCCTTTCCTCCCCTTTACCGCCGGGATGCGTTTATTGTGGATCATCTGCCAATTCTTAACCAGAATGACGCCATCCAAACCCCTCTGTTGAAGGAAACGGGTCAAGACTTTATTGTGCGATCGCTGCAAACGGCTGACCAACCTGTTACCCTGATGGTGACAGGACCCCTCACCACTGTCGCCACCGCCTTAAACCTTGCCCCGAATATCGAAGCGAAGATTGAGCAAATCGTCTGGATGGGGGGTGCAATCCACGTTCCTGGTAATGTGGAAAAAAGTCTGGAACCCGGACAAGATGGTTCAGCCGAGTGGAACGCCTACTGGGACCCCCTCGCCGTACATCAAATTTGGCAAACTCAGATTCCGATTGTCCTTTGTCCCCTTGACTTGACCAATACCGTCCCGGTTACCTCTGAGTTTGTTTACAAATTGGGCAAACAGCGTCACCATCCCATTTCCGATTTGGCGGGTCAATGTTACGCCTTAGTAATTCCCCAAGACTATTATTTCTGGGACGTTCTCGCCACCACCTATCTGGCTCATCCCGAGTTCTTTACCTGGCAAGACTGGGAAACCTCGGTGATTCCTCACGGTTTCAGTCAAGGTCGTATCCAAGTCGAGGCGAGAGGAAAACGGATTCGGGTGCTGGATACCGTCGATAAGACAGAATACTACTCCTATCTCTTACATCAGTGGGCAAGGTAACATGGAAAGTGTGATTTAAGTCACCTTACTCACGCTCAGCCGAGTTATCTGAGAATCATGCCTCCCCAACCCAATTAACCATTAACCCTTTCCTGGAAAGCGCTTGAGAGGTAATCCCCTGCCAGTCTCACCTGTTGGGTGAAAACTAAATGAGAATGGTTCATTTCTTTTAATAACTGTGATAATCCTGTATTATGAATGATAAAAACAGCAAAAATATGACAGAAGCGATTTTTGAGCAGAGTCGTTATCGCAACTCGAACCCCTCCTTGTCAGCGACAAGGGTTCAGACGCAGACTCTGCTCTTTTAAAGTTTCTACATAACATCCGATTTTTTTAACGCCGAGAGGATACATAATCAGTGCTGATTGACTCTCACCTAACCCCAGGTGAGACAAATTAGTTTTTTGCATCTTCTCCTATTGAAGGGAAATGAGAGTGTAACGGGATTTTTACCATGACCTATTCCATCGCATCCACAGAACGTTCCGTGTCCGAGCCGACACCGCGTCAGCGTTCTACTGGTGGCAAACCACCCAACTCGTCAAAGTCGGACTCGTCAACATCCAACGTTCATTCCTTAGCGGTGCTTTGGGCGAGGAAATACTATACGGCTGTTACCAACCAAGACCAAGATGAGTCAGTATCCAGTTTAGCGGCGGCGGATCTCAAGGAAACTGCCTCACTGGAAGCCAGAAAAAGCACGGCAGAGAAAATGATGCAAAAGCTCAACTTTGCCAGCGCCCAAGCCTGGTCGTTGACCGAAACGCTGCTATCTGAGGAAATTAGGCGTCATGGTATTAATCCTGAATTAGTCAATCCCTTAGAAATTGCGGCGGATACCCGTTATCTGTTTCAAAAGACGGCAAATGCTTATGCTCAACGCGCAACACCCCGACGTTTATCGGTGATTGTCGGTAAAGATTTTGGTAAAGTGCGCCAAAAATATACGAGTGTTGATCGGCGTGCGATCGGGTTTGTCAGTATGCAGTTCCACTACACGGGTCAAAAGCTACTGGATTGGCTCTCACCCGCTGAACAAAAGCTGTGGCTTCCCTATTTAAAGGTAATGGATGACCACATGTACATGCCCCTACAAGCGGCGTATGATGCGGCTGCCAACCATCCCTACAATTCTCCGGCGCTATTAGCGGTGCAAAGTTTGTTACCCATCAGCACAAAACTGGCTATTTCTGTGTGCCAACAAGTTTGCCGTCAGAATCCCAACTACGAAACCTACAGCGGTTCGCTGATGAGCAAAACGGTAAGAATTGCCAGTATCCGTGACGTGGAAATGTTTCAGGTTTATCTGTGTCTGTGTGTCTTAGAAGATGACATTCGGGCGGTGCAGCGAGAATTGTTTCCCTTATGCGTTATGCTTTATCCGCGTTTACGTGTCGGCTGGCGTTTAGTGCAAGATATGCTCAAAGCGATTGGTTGGGAAATGTACAATCGCCTACCTCCCGAAAATATGGCAACCTTTTTACCCTATCTGCGGACATTAACGGAGATGTTCTCCTGTGACGTGTTTCAAGAGCCAGAATAGCCTTGTAGAGACGTTGCATGCAACGTCTCTACAGTCTGGAAAAGAAGGGTTCTATAATTTATTAAGTCTGCGTTGAAAACTGCGCTAGCGTGAAGAGAAGCGATTACGACGAATGACAAACCATAAAGCAACAGCAACTCTCAAAAGTAGATCGCTTGAATGATTTCCTGTTTAAGTTAATTCTATCTGGAGTGGCACTAAAAACTTAGTTTTTAGAGCTTATCTCCCTAGTTTACAATTTTAGGAAATCTCAGCAATTTGTTGAGCGTTGCTGTTACTTGTCAATGAGGAAATAGAAATGAAATTTATCAGTCGGTTTTATACCTCCTAATTTGATTTTGTCATTGATTTTGTCATTGATTTTGTCAGTTCAACTTCTGTCATTAGTAAGCCTTTCGGCTTCAATTCCTAATGTAATCACCTTTGCGGGAAAACACAAGTAAATGACATAGAAGTTTACGTTTCGATGATTAAAGGCTGTCGTTTATATTACAAAAAATTTACGAATCAGGTTCTGTGAACTAAGTGTTCGCGGTAAGTCGTGATCAGATATTGACGGGTTGAAGCCTGTCATAAGCGCCAAATTTACGTAATTCTACGGTAGCGATCGCATAAGGATGTCCGATTTCTGTAGAAGTATTTGAAGGAAATACAGGCTTTGCCGTGGCTTGATTTCAGGATATTGACGACTCCCCGCGCATAGAATGCGGGGGATTCTGAAGAGTAATTACTCACTCTCCCCTCCACTCGAATAGGCTGAGTTGAACCCATTCCATCCGAGGGTTCTCAGGCTCATCTGGCAACCCAGATGATTTCCCCTGTC
>NZ_JAVJQP010000197.1:0-58233 GCF_040218875.1 Coleofasciculus sp. D1-CHI-01 | reverse complement strand
ACGGTTAGCACCTTCCACCTCTAACTGATTAAAAGCCGCCGCGATAAACGGATTGCTGATTGTATCCTGCATTATTACTGTATCTGTAGCTTGCAGATTTAAATCGTTTCCAGCAGAAAGTTGACCTTGTAAAGAGAGATTACCTGCGGCTAAACTTAAATCTTGCCCGACAACTAAGTTCCCTCGATTGGTAATAGACGCATTTGCCCCATTGTTCCCGTATTGCAAGCCTGGGGTTAGATTAATTGTCAGTAAAGGCGGGGCTTCTGGGTTCGTGGCGCTAAACGTTAAGCCATTCTCAAATACCACCCCATCGGCTGTGGTTCCCACAAAGGAACCCGCTACATCCAGACGCGCCCCTTCACCAAAGATAATCCCATTAGGATTAAGTAAATATAACGACGCTTGTCCATTTACGCCCAACGTTCCTAAGATGTCCGATACATCATTCCCCGTGACTCGCGAGAAAATCGTTTCAATCCCCTGAGGATTGGCAAAATAGACGCGCCCTCCCTCTCCCACATTAAATTCTAAGAAACTGTGAAACAAATTCGTGTCGCGAATTGCCCCTCCTTCAATCAAATCGGCTGGCAAACCTTTGATATCCACATTCGGTGTCACAATAGACGATTCAACACCTAGAGTGGTATCCGGTTGAATCTGCGCCAATGCGGGTGCCGCGACGGATGCGATCGCGCCCCATCCTGCTAAAATCAGGCTTAACTCCCATGGTTTATGCCCTAACCCCTGGCTTGCCATATCCGTTAGATGGTAGATGATCTTGAAGAAGGCACTATTATACCTCAACTCAAGTCTAGATCATTTAAACCGAGGGAACAGGGATATAGTAGGGTGGGCAATGCCCACCCGCTTGACGGGCGATTATCTGCTAGGATGAACTCGGCTAAAATTGCTTCTTCTGTATCGTCATCCAACTACTTATGCAACTCGAAGATTATTTTAATTTCCTCTAGTAAATATTTAGCCGACTGGTTAGAGTGGAATCACCAGCAAGTTAAAGCACAACACCTTAACCCATCGCCTACGGCTATTCGGATGCGGAAACTTAGAGCAGAACAAAGAAAGAAAGAAAAAGAAGAATGCTCAAGTATCTCCTAGATGAAAATGTAGACCCTAACTATAAAATTCAACGACTAGAGCTAAACCCCGATTTAATTGTGTGGGCGGTTGGGGAACCGAATACTCCCCCAATCTGAATCCGTTTTAACGGGTTTCAGCTTTTAGCCAGAACTTTAGTTCTAGGCTTAAGCTATTTACTATTTAACTAATGCGATCGCGCCGTTGTGATACCTTAAGATTAAGCAGGGATAATCCCAGAATTACTAAAAATAACACTAATCCAATCGTGCAAGCATAACCGATTTCCAAATCCGCAAACGCTTGCTCATACAAATAATACACCACCGTTTTGGAACTATTGCGGGGTCCCCCTTGGGTCATGATATAAACTTCTTCAAACACCTTCGTCGCCGAAATAGCCGAAATGACCGCAACCAAAGCCAAATAGGGACCCATTAAGGGAACCGTAATATCCCAATGTTTCCCAAACCCATCCGAACCATCCAACGCCGCCGCTTCATAGAGTTGGTCAGGAATCGATTGCAAACCTGCCAGATAAATCACCATGTAGTAGCCTAACCCCTTCCACACCGTTACTGCCATAACACTAAAAATCGCCCAATCTGGACTCGTCAGCCAGGGAATGCCCTCTTTAAACCCAATCCAACTAAGTATCTGATTAAATAAACCATTTTCCGCATAAAGCCACCGCCACGCAATTCCCGCCACCACCATCGAAACCACCACAGGAGTGTAATACGCCGCCCGAAACCAGCTAATCCCCCGCAGTTTCTGATTGACCAAAATCGCTAATCCTAAGGGGAGTGCGACTAAAATTGGCACAACGCCAATCAGATATAACACCGTGTTCCCCACCGTTTGCCAAAATACTCGGTCTTTCCCCAAACGTTGCAGATTCGCCAAGCCCACCCATTCAGGCGTTTGGGTCAAATCATAGTCGTATTGCGTAAAACTCAGGTAAAAGGCTTGACAAGCGGGCAAAAATACGGTTAATCCCAAGATAACTAGGGCTGGGAGTAAAAAGAGGTACGGGGTTAACTTAGGCGGGATGACAAACGAATCCTTTGACATCTGAGATCCAAATTGTTAGGGAAAATAAAAATTTAACATCATACTGTAGCCTAGCTAACAGTTTCTTGTTCTTAATCTTAGTCTAATCTTATTATTTACCTCACTATAACCCAATATTCCCTTATCTAAGTTGACAAGGTTGGGGGGGTGAGATATTACGGTGCTATCTATCATCAACCCGATTATTGGCTTGGGCGAGGTAAACCAGGTTCGGCGACACCTGATTAGGAGTTGCGTTTAAAATATTGCACCTGTCGTTTTCTTCCCACCTTAAGCTTAAACCCACCGAACTTAACGCTGGCATTCCTCTCTAGATGACCGGAAAAGAATTCCTGTCGATTGAACTTGAGTGGGTGGGAACTTACGGATAAGGAGACCAGATATTCACGCTGGGAAGCCAGGACAATTCCGGGAGTTAGGGTTGAACTCAAGAAGCTTCTCGCATCGCGTCTCGGTGATACCTAATCCGAGGAAGTTACCCCAAACGGGGGTACTTTTTCCTTCTATTCCTTCTACCATCTGCCATCTGCTTTGTCCCTACCAAACCAATGAGGAATGAACCCGAATTTAGTCTGAGGGACTTTCCCCGCACAATACGTTGGAGTTTTATGTAGCCGTGAAACCTATAGAAGTAAGCTACAGCCATTTATTGGAAAAAGATAGACAAACTGAACTAGAGACCACCGTACTCGAACTTCTCAGTATCCCCACCCATTCCCAATCCACCCGGCTAGGAGACAGTGACACCGTATTGTGGCAAACGCTAGTGCAATCCATTCCCCTACCCTTAGTTATTGCCCGCTTAACCGATGGTGTTATCCTGTATGCTAATGAGCATTACAACTCAACCTTTGAGTCCGGGCAACAGAAGCGTTCTAGAGTCAATAGACAGGTTTGCGATCGCCAAACTCTATCCTTATATCACGATTTTGCCCAACGACAGAGACTATTACAGGTTTTAGTCAGCCAAGGCTATTTGCGAGATTACGCAGTCAAAATGCCGAGTCACGATGGCAAGGCGATTTGGAGCCTAGTTTCTCTGCAACGGTTAACCTTTAAGCAGGAATCAGCCTTTCTTGCCATTTTCCAGCCGATTACGGACGACTCGCATCACCACGAATCCCTCCAATCCTTACCCCCATTACCTCAGGAAACAGCCACATCACCTCAACCAACACGTCGCCAGTTAATAGCGAATGCCGTGTGTGAACAGGAGGTCAAATTTTGTACCTTAGCCGAAACCATTCCCGCTGCTGTCTTAATCTATCAAAGCAATCAGTTAGTCTATGTGAATTCCACCGTCTGTGAAATTACAGGATACAGCCAATCGGAATTATTAACCATGCATTTATCGGACTTGCTGCATCCGAGTAGCCACGCCTTCATGCCCAAAGCATCCCGGAGTGAAAAGGCGCAGAGGGGAGAAAAACGTCGCTATGATGTGCAAATCCTGACCAAAACCGGTGATAGGCGCTGGCTGGATACGAGTACCCGGATTATTGAGTTTCAAGGAAAACCTGCCATCCTTTTAAGTGCCTTTGATATCAGCAATTACAAGCAAGCTGAAGGGGCTTGGCAAGAAAGTCAGCGCACCCTAGCCACACTGATGGGCAATCTGCCAGGGATGGCGTATCGGTGTCGAGCGGATAGTCAATGGACGATGGAGTTTGTCAGTGAGGGCTGTTTTAATCTGCTGCACTACAATCCCCGTGATTTGGTGGAAAATCAGGCATTAATGTTCAGTGAGGTGATTCATCCAGAAGACCGAGAACGGGTGAAGCAGGATGTGCAAGCCGCCGTTACCAAAAAACGACCCTATCAACTCGAATATCGGATTACTACAGCCACGGGGATTCAGAAATGGGTGTGGGAACAAGGGTGCGGCATTTTTTCTCGCCACGGAGAATTACAGGCTTTAGAGGGCTTTATTACGGAGATCACCGAACGGAAATGGGCAACAGACGCCCTAGAACTGTTGCAAACCATGACCCAGGCGATTGGTGAAGCCCCAGATTTTCAGTCCGCCTTGTATGTCACCTTGAGCAAAGTGGGACAAGCCACCCATTGGGATTTGGGCGAAGCTTGGGTCAAACGTGCTGATGGGAAGGTTTTAGAATGTTCCACAATTTGGCGCAGAGAAGAGGAACAGCCTTTGAAGGCAGACGGTAAGGAGCAAGGTGGAACGGTAAAAGGAAATGATAACAGTTTAGACCGACAGGATCGGACATCTACTCACACCGATAAAGGCGCGGCGTCTCCCTATCCCCCTGTCTTAAGGTCTGAGGCGTCCAGCCGGCAAGACTTTTGCCATTACAGTCCCGCCTTTACCTTTGCTTTAGGCTGTGGACTACCCGGACGAGTTTGGGCATCCCGCCGCCCAGAATGGATTCCCGATGTTTCCCGTGCGCCTCATTCCTCCTTCGTGCGCTCCTCTATGGCAAAAGCTTGTGGTCTTAAAGCGGGCTTTGCGGTGCCAATTAGCGCTCATGACCAGGTTCTGGCAGTATTAACGTTTTTCCGGTTTGAATCGCGGCAAACGGAGCGGCGTTTGGTCAACTTGATTTCTACCGTAGCCGCCCAATTAGGGGTAGCGATTGAGCGCAAACAGGCGGAAGTGGCGTTGCGTTCCTCTGAGGCGGAGTTGCGGGCATTATTTGCAGCGATGACGGATTCTATCTTTGTTTTGGATAGTCAGGGATATTTCCTGAAAATTGCCCCGACGAATCCTGACCCCATGTTGTTGCCGAAAAATGCCAAAGAATTTGTGGGCAAAACCCTGCATCAATTCTTTGCCCCTACTCAAGCCGATCAGTTCTTGACCTATATTCAGGAGGCAATCGCCACATCTTCGCGTCTGAATATTGAGTATAGCTTACCCGTAGGCGATCGCGAGGTTTGGTTTGCGGCGACGATTTCCCCCACCTTAGAAGACTCCGTGGTTTGGGTAGCACGGGATATTACGGAACGGAAACAGGCAGAACAGGCATTAAAACAGGCAGAAGCCAAATATCGCAGTATTTTTGAGAATGCCTTGGAAGGGATTTTCCAATCCACGGCTGATGGGCATTATATTAGCGCCAATCCTGCCCTTGCCCGTTTATACGGCTATTCCTCTCCCGATGAATTGATGGTGCGACTGACAGATATCGAACATCAGCTTTATGTTGATCCCCAGCGACGGGCTGAGTTTAGTCGGCTATTGCAAGAAAATGATGCGGTAGCTGATTTTGAGTCCCAAGTCTATCGCAAAGATGGCAGCGTGATTTGGATTGCCGAAAATGCCCGTGCTGTTCGGGATATGATGACCGGAGAATTGCTGTATTACGAAGGCACAGTCGAAGATATCACCGAACACAAATTGGCAAAAGACCAACTGCAAACCCGGGCATTTTACGATACATTGACCGGATTGCCCAATCGGGCGTTATTTATGGATCGCTTAACTCATACCGTAGAGCGAGCCAAACGCCATCCCACCTATCGCTTTGCCCTACTCTTTTTGGATTTAGATCGGTTTAAAGTGGTCAATGATAGTTTAGGGCATCTGCTTGGGGATCAACTGCTGATTGGCATTGCCCGTCGCTTAGAATCCTGTTTGCGGACAGAGGATACAGTGGCTCGATTGGGTGGAGATGAGTTTACCATTCTGCTGGAGGATATTGAAGATATTCACCACGCAACCCGCGTAGCGGAACGAATTCAGCAAGAATTAGCCGCCCCATTTAATTTAGATGGACATGAAGTCTTTACCGGGGCGAGTGTCGGGATTGTTTTAAGTCGGGAGATCCGAAAGGAAGGGGATATCACCAACTATGATTGTCCTGAAGATTTGTTGCGGGATGCCGATACCGCCCTCTACCGGGCAAAAGCATTAGGACGCTCCCGCTATGAGATATTTGACCTGACGATGCACCAAAATGCCCTCAGCGTCTTGCAGTTGGAAACCGAATTGCGGCGGGCGGTGGAAAACCAGGAATTTGAGATTTACTATCAGCCGATAGTCTCTCTCTCAACCCATCAGATTGCTGGGTTTGAGGCACTATTGCGTTGGCATCATCCCAGCCGAGGATTAGTGTATCCCGGTGAGTTTATCCCCATGGCAGAGGAAACGGGATTAATTATTCCCATGGGGTGGTGGATGTTGCGCCAAGCCTGTCGTCAGTTAGAACTTTGGCATGATACGGTTCAGGACAGTGAACTTAGTCAAGAATTGGCTGATCAGTTGACGATTTATGTCAATCTTTCCAGCAAGCAGTTTTTACAACCGGAACTCCTAGAACACCTGGACAAAATTCTGCATGAGACGCATCTGCATCCGAGTCATTTGAAGTTGGAAATTACTGAAAGCTGCTTACTGGCAGACCCAGAGATAGCGGAAGAACGGCTCAAAGAATTACGCGATCGCCAAATTGGGTTATGTATTGATGACTTTGGTACGGGGTATTCGTCCTTAAGTCATTTACATCGATTTCCCATTGATACGATTAAGATTGATCAGTCTTTGATTAGTAATATTAGCATCGAGGATCAAGAGCATTGTGAAGCAGGCATGATCAATCGCACCAAAGGATTACCCCTGCAAATTGTCCGCACAATTATCATGTTGGCAGATAGTCTGGGAATGAAGGTCATTGCTGAAGGGGTAGAAACAAAAGAGCAATTGACACAACTGCGGCGACTCGATTGTGACTATGCTCAAGGGTATTTATTTCAAGCACCCTTAGATGCGTTGACAGCCGGAAAACTTCGCGTTGATCCTAAATGAGATGAAGCGGATTCGGTGGGCGTCCTCAGATGATGATCTACCCATCCACCAATAGCGCCAAACGATATAGGTTTAATCGCACTGAAAAGCGTGCATTTTATCACCGAAACCCTTGATATACCGTAGGGTGGGCATTGCCCACCAGAATACGAGGAGCGTACCATTCGATATAAGTTTATATACCCACCAAGAGCGCGATCGCTAAACGACACAGGTACGGCTACTGGAGAGGTAATCAAGTTATCCTGCTATTTTACCAATGTAGATGGGAAAGGTGAATTAGAAACTGTCCTAAAAACTATTAAGTCTCAGGATTCTACGTTTGCTAGTTGATATTTGGGATTTAGAACATCCTGTACTAGAAGAAGTAAAGAAATTTTTAAGGATTTTTACGGATGAGTAGATATAGAGTGACGCCACCAACGCAGGCGGTGGGAATTTGTCTATTGAGCATTGACAGTGGGACAACGTGGAGTTATGGGTCAATGAGATATGCATTTTGTGCATTTCTCCTGAGATAATGAATACCCTGACCAACACGAAGGAAGAACAAATAACAAATGACTAAAACTGCATGGGTATTTCCGGGACAGGGTTCTCAAGCTGTCGGTATGGGAACCGACTTAGCCGATTTACCCTTGGCTCAAGCCAAATTCGCCCAAGCCCAGGAAATCTTAGGCTGGGACGTGCTAGAACTGTGCCAGAGTTCTGAAGAGAAACTGTCTCGCACTCTCTATACTCAACCCTGTCTCTATGTCATCGAAAGCATCCTAGCCGATATTATCCAGGAACGAGGACATCAACCGCACCTCGTCGCGGGTCACAGTTTGGGCGAATATGTCGCACTCTACGTTGCGGGTGTCTTCGACTTTGAGGCGGGGTTAAATCTGGTCAAACGTCGTGCTGAACTAATGGATAGTGTCTCAGGTGGTATGATGGCGGCTTTAATTGGATTTAATCAAGAGCAGCTTGACGAATACATCCAGCAGCATGATGATGTGGTATTAGCTAATGATAATAGTCCAACGCAAGTCGTGATTTCTGGAACCCCCGATGCGGTAGAAGCATTATTGAGTCAAGTGAAAGCCAAGCGAGTAGTACGCTTAAATGTATCTGGGGCATTTCACTCACCGTTCATGGCATCAGCCGCGACGGAGTTTCAAGGGGTGTTAGAGTCTGTTCCCTTTAGTGACGCGAAGATTCCCGTGTTATCTAATGCAGAACCCATACCCGCCACAGAAGCGGCTGTTCTCAAGGAACGTCTCCAACATCAAATGACTGGAAGTGTGCGCTGGCGAGAAATTTCCTTACACCTGTCAGAGGAAGGGATTGAGAAGGTGGTAGAAATTGGTCCGGGGAAAGTTCTCACAGGCTTAATTAAACGGATGTGTCGGGATGCCGCCTTGGAAAATATCGGTAGCTTATCAGATTTGCCCGGTTAACCTATTGGTTGTTGATAACTGATACTCTAATACAACAGCCCCAAATCTAGGGATTATGTTTAAGTCGATTTGTGGCAATAAACCCAAATCAATTACCTTTTGTCATTAGTCCGTAAATCATAACGAATGACCAATGACATAAGACGTAGCTTGCTTCTCAAGGGAGCGAGTTCTCCACGGTTAATTGAATTTTTCCCATCTACTTAGGATGTTCTGTGACTAGAAACCGCGAACCCTTTGCTAGCCTAATTCTCTACCACGCCTTTAAATGGTCTGTAGTAAGCCCAGTGCTTAACATTTACCTACGAGGTCACATCCATGGTGCAGAAAATGTGCCGATGGATGGTCCACTCGTCGTAGTTAGTAACCACGCCAGTGACTTTGACCCGCCGATTTTGTCCAATTGCGTGCGGCGTCCAGTGGCATTTATGGCAAAAGAGGAACTATTTCGGGTTCCGGGACTCAAACAAGCTATTCAGTTATACGGCGCTTACCCAGTGAAGCGGGGTGCAGCAGACCGAAGTGCGATTCGTGCGGCGATTGAGTGTTTATCACAGGGGTGGGCTGTGGGTGTCTTTTTACAAGGCACACGCACACCGGATGGTCGTATTCCGGAACCCAAGTTAGGTGCGGCATTAATTGCAGCGAAGGGAAACGCCCCTCTATTACCCGTGAGTTTATGGGGGACTCATCGCATTTTTCCTAAAGAATCACCGATACCGCGTCCTGTACCCGTAACCGTGCGAATTGGTCAACCCATTGCCCCCCCAGCTTCGACGAAACGACCGGATTTAGCCGCCGTGACTCAGAGGTGTCAAGCTGCTATTCATGCTTTGCATGATTTAGGGCGATAAATTAGATGCGATAAATCGCATCGGGTACAGGACGTGCTTTTCGGTTAATCAAAATAGAAAATGGTCACCACCTTGCGTTGTTCCTCAGCCTCCTCACAGGTTCTCAGCAAGGTTTTGCTGTCATGAAAGGCGAAGCAAACAAGCTGTTGACATCGAGAAATGATTTCGGAGTTACACAACGCACTGGCTTCTGCCAGAGACAGATGATCATTTTCTGGGTTTTCTACTAAGTGCATCACTTGTTGGAGTTGAACTTGCGACTCCCGTGGCTGACGTTCTAAGCTTTGGGGCAAAATGACCGTCAGCAAATTCGGGTCAGCACGCATCGCACCGCGAATCGCGGCTGAGTTCGTACCTGTTGCGCCAGAGGTCATCAGACGATTGCCACCTAGAACCAAGGCATAACTCATCATCTCGATCAGATGTTGATGGGTAATGGGTACATGACGCGATCCTAACAGGGCAATCCGCTTAGAACCTGTTTGCTGGATTGTCGCAAGTTCTTGCGCTAAGGTATCTACACCGGAGATTTCTACTGATTGATTCAAAGATGCTGGTTTAGGCTGAACAACCTAGGTATTTTAGCAAAACCAGCGACAGTTAGAACTATTAGCTCGCAAAAAGGTGGCGGAGGTGTACAGGTGCAGGGGGGCGGGGAGAGAAAAACTATTTTGGCTTGATCCGACTTGCTTGCCACTTGGCTAATGTTCGTGCTACATTAATATACTGTTTGGTTCGTTTGGACGCATAGCTCAGTTGGTTAGAGCACCACGTTGACATCGTGGGGGTCACTGGTTCGAGTCCAGTTGTGTCCATTTAATTCAGAGTAATAGGGTGTATTGGGGGAAAGGATAGACGCGATCTGCTGTAAGCTCTACTCGAAGAGCGATCGCACGCTGAGAATAGAAAAGGTGCGATCGCGTGGGAGTCCAGGTATTTGTAGGGGCGGGCGCGAGCCGCTTAATTTCGATGTTTGTGATAACATTTTAACAAAACCCGCCCTGTCTCAAAATGGAGGTGTGTTTTAGGCGATCGCTGTTTTGATCAGGAATTAGTGCAAACCGGGAGGGAAAGGGCGATCGCATTCTGGGGATAGAGAAGGTGCGATCGCAATCCTTACCCATACCCCAAAGGCGATCAGCATAATGTTTTAGTACACTGAAGCTTGAAACTTGCTATTTTTTTAGATGCCACGCCTTGATGTTTATCATGATGTCGTCAAAGTTGCCCTGATTAAAGATGGCTGGACAATTACTCATGATCCATTGACGATTGAATTTGAGGATTTGACAGTTTATGCTGATCTCGGTGCAGAAAAAATTATTGCGGCTCAACGGTGTGAGCAAAAAATCGCTGTAGAAATCAAAGTATTTCGCACACCTTCACCTGTTACCGAGTTAGAGCGAGCGATTGGACAATACTATTTATATTTGACTTTTATTGCCAAACAGGAGCCAGATCGCGCTCTTTATCTGGCGATTCCTGAACGAACTTACCTTAACTTTTTCCAGCGTCTGTCGATTCAGGTGTTTATCAAAGAACGTAGAATTTCTTTTTTTGTTTTTAACCCAGAACAGGAGGAGATTGTCAAATGGATCACTCACTAAGTAAGTTAGAGCGATATCAAGCAATTGCCCAAGATATTATCAATGATTATGCAGGTTATAAACCGAGTCAGGGGAATATTGAGCTAAGAGCGATCGCGGCTCAAGATTCCTATTTACTGATTAGTTTTGGTTGGAATGGGGAGCGACGGGTTCACAGTGTAATTTTACATCTGCGAATTGTTGACGATAAGTTCTGGTTAGAACGGGATGAAACAGAGGAAGGCATCACCCAGGATTTACTGGATCGAGGTGTTCCTCATCAGGATATTGTTTTGGCGTTTTATCATCCTGAAGATCGTAAGTTGACGGAATTCGCGATCGCCTAGGTATTTTAGGGTAAAAAAGGGAGGCGATCGCACTTGGGAGATTATCATCAGAATGGTTTATCTCACGGTAAAGATATAGTTGGACTAAGTCAGTCGTACAATTTTAGCGAGAGGTTCATTAATGAATAAGGTTACTGTAGAAGAAATCACTCAAGATTTAATCAATTATCTTCAACGGGTTAAGGCTGGAGAAAGTTTTGTGATTTTTCAAGCAAACCAACCGATTGCAAAAATCATTTCGGCTAAATCTGAGGGGATTTCAGATGCTTTTGATGCTTTTCGCTCCAGGATCATTTCAGAAGGAATGGATTTAGATAGCGATGAAATTTTTGCCAATGTCCGGGACTACACCCCGACTCCTGAAAAACCTTGCTGGTGATGAATATAAAATTCCTCTGAAAATTGGTTTGTTTAGCAGGCGATCGCTGTTTTGATCAGGAATTAGTGCAAACCGGGAGGGAAAGGGCGATCGCACGCTGGGGATAGAGGGGATGCGATCGCGTGGGAGTCCAGGTATTTGTTTGATATTTGTGATAACGTTTCAACCCAACCCGCCCTGACTCAAAATGGAGGTGTGTTGTTAGGCGATCGCTCTGTGCCAATCCAAACATCCCCAAGGCTTTGATTCCATGTCAAAATAGTATTTATCGTCTCATTTTCGGACAGTTTAATCGATGAACATATCTTTGACACCTGAACTCGAGCAATTTATTGATTCAACCGTCAAAAAGGGTAGGTATTCATCCCCTAGTGAAGTTATTCAGGCGGCGTTACGATTGCTAGAGGAACGCGAGATGGAACGTTTACTGCGATTAGAGGAACTCAGAAAGGAAATTGCTATTGGCATTGAACATTCAGATCAAGGAGATATATTCGATGGAGAAGAAGTGATTAAAGAACTCAGACAAGAAATTCGGCAGTCAGAACAGGGTGCATAATGAGCAACTATAGTTTTAGTGCGCCAGCTCGTCAAGATTTAAGGCAAATAAAAAACTATATGGCACAGTTTAGTTTAAGTGCAGCTAGTCGTTTTCTTGATGCTTTTGAGGAAAAATGCTGTTTATTAGCGGATTTTCCGGAAATGGGACGTTCTCGTCAGGAACTCGCTCCTAGTTTACGCAGTTTACCTGTGGATAAATATGTCAACTTGTTTGGTTCGCCGCTAATTTTTTGGCTTCTAGGACTTCCATGCGTGCTAGAGTAGTTGCAGCTTCTGCTAGATAGAGTGCAGTCATGGCTCGAATTGAGGGGTCATTCTCGCGACGCAGTTCTTGGGAGAGGGTAAAAACTCTCGTTCTATAGGCTTCGATAGATTCTGAATCGATCGCGTATTTCATCGGTTTAACTATCCAGGCTATGTGATGTGACTTGGATTCTCAGAAGTTGACGTTCGGCTTCTGAATAAATATATCGTACTTCTAAAAGTTCTCTAGCTAAGAGTTCCACTTCCTGTTCGGCTTCAGGCGGATTGAGTGCTGGATGTTTGGCAACAGCTATATAGTTGCCTAATGGCAAATTATAGAAATGAGCATCCGCAAACCGAAGATTGACAGACTGTTCGTCATAAATTAGTCCGTCTTTTTTGACAAGTGCGATAACGGCTACACCGTCAATTGAGGTCATGGCGACTGCTGCCTCATTGCGAATCACAATTAATATATCTGACATATCCTCATTTTACATCCAGGTAGCACTCTCAATCCATTTCCCTGGTGATTGCACTTTTATTGAATCTCTATCATGTGATCGCACCTTTTGATCAAACAGCTTCGATGGGGAAAGGGAAAGCGCGATCGCATTCTGGGAATAGAGGAGGTGCGATCGCGTGGGAGTCCAGGTATTTGTAGGGGCGGGTTTAGTCGTTTAATTTTAATGTTTGTAATAACGTTTCAACAAAACCCGCCCTGACTCAAAATGGAGGTGTGTTTTAGGCGATCGCTCTTTTGATCAGGAATTTGCGCCAACTGGGAGGGAGAGGGCGATCGCATTCTGGGAATAGAGGAGGTGCGATCGCACGCTGGGGATAGAGGAGGTGCGATCGCGTGGGAATCCAGGTATTTGTAGGGGCGGGTTTAGGCGTTTAATTTTGATGTTTGTGATAAGGTTTCAACAAAACCCGCCCTGGCTAAAAATGGGGGTGTGTTTTAGGCGATCGCTCTTTTGATCAGGGATTAGTGCAAATTGGGAGGGAAAGGGCGATCGCACGCTGAGAATAGAGGGAATGCGATCGCGTGGGAGTCCAGGTATTTGTAGGGGCGGGTTTAGCCGCTTAATTTCGATGTTGGTGATAACGTTTCAACAAAACCCGCCCTGGCTGAAAATGGGGGTGTGTTTTAGGCGATCGCTGTTTTGATCAGGAATTAGTGCAAACTGGGAGGGAAAGGGCGATCGCACGCTGGGGATAGAGGGGATGCGATCGCGTGGGAGTCCAGGTATTTGTAGGGGCGGGTTTAGCTGCTTAATTTTGATGTTGGTGATAAGGTTTCAACAAAACCCGCCCTGACTCAAAATGGAGGTGTATTTTAGGCGATCGCTCTTTTGATCAGGGATTGGCGCTAACCGGGAGGGAGAGGGCGATCGCACGCTGGGGATAGAGGAGGTGCGATCGCGTGGGAGTCCAGGTATTTGTAGGGGCGGGTTTAGGCGTTTAATTTTGATGTTGGTGATAAGGTTTCAACAAAACCCGCCCTGACTCAAAATGGAGGTGTATTTTAGGCGATCGCTCTTAGGTGGAATGGTACTGACTTAAGGCTGGTGGGCAATGCCCACCCTACGGCTAAGGATTGATGCCAGGAATTTCAAAGGGAACAGAATTTCCTTGAGCATTATGAACGGCTACGTGTAAATGAGAAGCTGTACTCCATCCAGAGTGTCCTTGTTCAGCAATCTTTTGTCCAGCGTTAACCCGATCACCCTCTCGCACTACAACTGAGCTTTGTTTTAGGTGAAGATAACGAGAGACATACCCGTTACCGTGATCGATATAAACAAGATTCGCCCTGTTTGCCCACGCTGGATCATCTTTTCCATCATCGGCAAAGTGACTGATGACCTTTATTACCGTTCCTGAACGCATAGCGTACACGGGAGCGCCTTTAAATGCATCGAAATCCATTGCATAGGCTGATGAACCCTTATGAGAGAAGTCCGTGTTCCATCCCTGAGTTAGCGATCCTTTTCCTTCAAGTGGGTGAGAGAAACCCTTCAAAGGATTAGATATTGTTGGATTGGAATGAAGATCAGGCTCATTACCATTATTCCCACCGCCATCATCACCACCGTCACCACCGGGCAACCCTTCAGGATTCCCGAAAGTATACGCACTCGGCACCCAAGTATCCGTCCCCTTAATGCGGAACCAGCGATTATCAGGAGTTCCCAACTGGGTATCAGTCGCCGTCTCCCCATGCGTCCAAGCATCAAACGTCAACCACTGCTTATAACCCGTTGCACCTCCCGTCCGGTGATGCAAATTAGGCGTGTGACGATGAGCCGTTCCACGATTAGGCATCGCCCAACCTACAAACTCTTTGTAGTTATAGGTATGCGCCCGAACTGAACCATCACCCATAATCTGAATATATCCATGTTGGAACGGTTGGTAAGTAATGCCCTTCCCAATATCACGCGCATCCCCAGTCGGATAACCAAACTTCCTTGGTCCTCCTTTGCTCAAATAAGTATCCCAAATCTTGCCGTGGATATAGTAGAAAGCATTTGTATTATGCCGACGCATCAAAATCCCACGACCATTCTTGCCATGATCGAAATCTTGGACATAACCATGATGCCAGAGGTGAACATCATTAATCGGTAGCCCAACTCGGTCATAACCACCATGTTTCTGGAACGCTCCAGGGAGTTCTCGACTCAAATTATTGTTAGCATCCAAGCCAACAACATACTTGGAAGCCTTCTCCATTCCTAGTTTGGCTCGTACACCACCACCATATTCCCGATGCTTCACCTCAACCGGATACTGTCCCCCCTTCGTAAACGTGGCATATCCCGTGGTCTGGGTGGCGATTTCCTTCATCTTGTCAATTGGCTTTTGACCGTTCACCGACACAATAAAGCCATCATCGTGATCCGCTTTAAAGCGATACGTTCCCCGGTCAAACGGTCGATTCGTCGTCCAACGTACCGAGAAATTATCCTTCGGCATTCCCAGAGCCGGACTTTGAGAAGAATTCCAGTATCGATCTAAATTGCCACGAGAACCGCTATCTTGGCTTACCACCAAAGGATCGCCCGCCCAATTTCGATTATCAAAATACTCACCTCGCCACGCATCTGCGGGAATCGTCAGCGTCTTCGGCGTTCCCAGGGCATATTCGTAATAGGTGGGATTCGTCATTCCCGGTGCCCAGAACAAGCGTCCATTCTGCAACTCCAATTCATAGGCTCCATTGCCCAAATCCTTTTGAGAAGCTACAGGAGGACCAAACTGAGTGACACCTCCTCCATTTTGATACGCTTCCCACAACTTACCAAAAACATAGTGACCCGTATCAGCAAAAATCGCCCCACGTCCCTGAGTGCCTCGGAACTCCTGATAAAAAGCAGGTAGTATCCACATTGGACCATAGGAACCAGATGGAATAGGTGATGCATAGTATTTTTGCTGCAAGTTGTCAACAGGAACACCAACGGCTCCCTCCCCTAATTGTTGCTCTAGTTCAGCATGAATTGTAGCTAACTGGGGTGCAACCGCATCACCCGAACTATCAGATAGATAATCCCAATCCAAACCGACATAAGCTCGTCCATATTTTTCCGAATGTTCTACCTCAATCCGATGAATACCTGAAGGCAGAACGATTTCTTCTTCATGAGGCGTATCATAGGGGGGATTACTCCAGCGATCTATGACTTTCTCCCCGTTGATAAAGACACGAACTCCATCATCTCCTTTTAACTTAAAGTTATAAGTTCCTTCGCGTAAATAACGATGAGTGGTCAGACGAGAGGAGAAATTATCCTGGGAAACTTTAGAATCTGGACTTCCTTGACTCCAATTCAGGTCAAAATCTCCCAACCATCCAGAAGGGGTTGGGTTAACAATGCGCGTAACCACGGGCGCACCCTGCAAGTCCCGATTGTTATAATATTCAGCTACCCAAGGTTGAAGCCACCCCGAACCCGATGAATTACCCCCATCAAGATCCAATGGTTGATAGGTATAGATAGGTTCTCCTGCTACCTTTTTCCAGTCAAACAGAATTGCCGCACCTCCCCAGTCTTCGTAATGCTCGACGCGAATCCGGTGATAGCCCTTATCCAAAGCCAGTAAGACCTTATTCGTCGTCAAGGCTTGCAACTTCCATTGATCAATAACTAACTGGTCATTAATCCAGACTCTGACCCCATCATCCGACTTACTCGTAAACTCATAAACGCCAGGTTCGTTGAAATAACGGGTTGTAGTTGATCGATCAGAAAAGTCATTATCACCAATGGGTATACCCCATTCATGACCTTGCCCCCAGTCTTTATTCAGGAAACCTGTTCCTCCGCTACGATAACCCGCCAAATTCTTAGGATTTAGGTCTTTGCCTCGGAAAAATTCAATAGCCCATTCTTTTGGAGGATTAGCCTGTTCCCACCGGAGTAAGTTGGCAGCACTGCCTTTATTTTCATGGTACTCAACCATCACCTGATGATAACCCGGTTCAATAGCAGCAAAAGCTCGTCGTTCCTCAAAGGGCGAATCTTTCCACTTGTCGATAATTAACTTGCCATCCACATAAACACGCACCCCATCATCAGCCTGATTGATGAAGTTATAAATCCCGCCATCAAAATAGCTGGTGGTAATCCAACGCGCCCCAAATTGATCTTCCTTAATCCCTCGCGTTCCCACAGGTGCGCCACCTCCTGCATGGAAGCGCAAATCGCTCATTTCTTCATATTTCGACCACTGAGGAGAACCCGTTAGGTTTTTGTTATTCCAATATTGAGCGTGCCAATTGGACGTGCTGCTGTTGCCGCTATCTGGAGGCAAAGAGTCGATCGCTTTCGTATTATAAACAGTTGTTCCATATTGGGGATGCCATAGCATATATCCCCCTTCAAAGTCCTGCTTCACCCAACCATTGCCAATACCCTGCTCTCGGCTAGTGGGGAAACCCAACCAACTCGAAGGACCACCCATTTTGTCATAACGCCCGCCAATCGCGCCCCAAGTGGGATGTGCGCCATGTTTCGACAGCCAAATTTTACTGGGAATCCCGTCACGTCCGCCCCGGAAATGTTGAACCTGACCACCGCTTTTATCTAAGCCACCTTGAACCGGGATTGCATCAGTTTTGGGATAGCCAACGCTTCTGGCACCACCAAGCTGCATAAACTTCGTCCAAATCTGACCCCCAACCCAGTAGGAGTTATCATTGGCGTTGGACTTCATAATGGCTCCCCGACCTTGAGAACCGCCCTCAAAATCTTGAGTATGACCGTCTTCCCACACATGAACATTATTGATGGGATAGCCTAACTTGGGAATTGCGCCATTGCGTTGATAGGTATTGACATAGGTGCTATGAACCGACCGCCCATCGTAACCTACCGGACGAAAATCTCCCGTCCAGTCATTCAATAAACCCGAAGGTTCCCACTTGAAGGTTTGACCCGCAATGCCACCTTTTTCAAAATATTCAACGACTATATTATGCTCGCCTTCAGGAATAGCAATATAAGCATCCCGGCGCGACCAAGGTTCACCCGTTTTCCACTTGTCAATCACTTTCACGCCATCGACATAAACCCGCACTCCATCATCAGCTTGACTGATAAAGTTATAGAAGCCCCCCTCAAAATGACTGGTCGTTTCCCAACGGGTAGAGAAATTATCCTCTTTAACCCCTCGCGTTCCCACTGGCGCACCCAAACCCGCATTAAAGCGAATTTCTCCAGGCGGTTCGGTCATTGTCCACGCAGGAACACCAGAAAGATTGGTATTATTCCAGTATTTAACTGTCCATTCATTGGTACTCCCGTGACCACTATCCGGGGGTAAAGAATTAACCGCTTTTGTGTTGTAAACAGTCGTTCCATGTTGGGGATGCCATAGCATATATCCCCCTTCAAAGTTCTGCTTCACCCAACCATTACCAATTCCTTTTTCACCACTGGTGGGGAAACCAAGCCAACTCGAAGAACCACCCATTTTGTCATAACGTCCACCAATAGCTCCCCAAGTGGGATGTGCGCCATGCTTAGACGACCAAATTTTACTGGGAATTCCCTTAGCCCCTCGGAAGTGCTGAACTTTACCACCACTATTATCTAAGCCACCTTTAACCCGAATTGCATCAGTTTTGGGATAACCGACATATTCCGCACCACCCCGATTCAAAAACTCTTGCCAAATCTTTCCACCAACCCAGTAAGCATTAGAGCTACCATCGGGTTTCATGATTGCGCCTTGACCATCACGCCCCCCGGTAAACTGTTGCGTATGACCACCTTCCCAAGGCTCAACATAACCTGTAGGAAGTCCTACGCCCTCAAAACGACCATTCCGATTAAATGCTTGGATGAAGCCCGAATGAGTGATTTTTCCATCAAATCCAATCTGACTCCAAACCGGGATATTCCCAGGAACTTCTTTTACTGGAAATCCGCTACCAGTGAAATAAGGAATTGCTTTCTGACCATTCCAAATAATATGACCATTCTTAAAGGTTTGCTTAAGGAATCCATTACCTAAATCAACAGGCTCACTAATGGGTTGTCCCAATTTAACTTTGTTGGCTTTATAAACATCGTCAATTGCTTTTTGAGCAACACTACTTAAAGAATCAGTAGGAGATTGTGCTGATCCTGATGACTTGATAGGAACGACTAAATCATCACTCCAGTGTTTGCCATCGAAAGCAGCAATGACAATTGACTGTTCTTTATCTGGCTCACTTCCAGCAACAAACTGCAAATCTTTAAGTTGACTAGCGTTGATGTACAGGGTTCGAGGTTGTTTCACACCATTCAAGGTGAAATAGCCACTGTTACTACCAGAATCTCGGTTATGGAAGTAGTAACTTTGCATATCATCGCCGTCAGAATCTTGGACGCTGAAGAGGCTTGCTCCAGGAACAGTAGCACCAGGGGATAAAGTAACGTTGTTGATGCTAATCACGGGTAAATGGTTAGTAGCTGCGGAGCCATTGATAGGAAGTGGATTGGCGACAAAATTACCGTATTGACTCCAGTGCTTACCATCAAAAGCCCGAATAGCAAGAGTTTCAGTCTTTCCTGCTTCGCTACTCGCCACAAATTGCATATTTTTCAACTGGCTCGCATTCACATAAATTGAGCCAGATTGCCTTACACCATTAAGCGTGATGTAGCCACTGTTATCACCATGATCTCGGTCGTAGATGTGATAGATCTGCATAGCGTCGCCATCAGCATCATTGACACTAAATAGGGTAGAGAGTGGTACAGTTTCTTCTGGCTTAAATGCGCGATTATGTACAATAATTTCTGGTTGCTTATTTTCCTGGATAGAGCCATTAATGGTCTGAGGATTGATGACAGCATTAATCACTGAACTCCAGACCTTGCCATCAGAAGCCCGAATTGAAAACGTCTGAGTCTTTCCTAGTTCGCTACCGCTCACGAATTGCAAATCCTTGAGTTGGTCTGCATTGATAGTAAAAGAGACACCCGTCTTAACCCCATTTAGAGTAAAGTAGCCACTACCAGGCATTCGATCAGATGAATAAAATTTGTATTGCAGAATAGGATTACCCTCTTGATGCGTCACTGAGAAGAAGTTGGCAGCAGGGATAACTTCATTAGGCGAGGCATGAAGATTATGCACTGTCAGAGTGGGAGCGCTACTATTGACAGCGCGATCGCCTGTTGTAAAGACCCCTTCACCACTCCAAGTTTCAGGAATTAAGAGATTGGGTGTGATATGTTCCTCTGGCTTCGTAGCTTTCGCTAAATGAACCGCCGCTGCTATATTCAACAAGCCAGCACCCGTTTCAGCATCATGACTCGTACTGCCCAAATCCGTGGCTGTATTCTTAATAATCTCAGCCACCTGGCGGTAACTCAACTCAGGATTCGCCGCCCAAACTTGAGACACCGCCCCCGTCACCTTCGCCGTGGCTACGGAAGTCCCAGCCATAGCACTGGTTCCTTCTTCAGCTAACGACAATTGAGGATTATCCACCGTCCCGCCATAAGCCATTACATCCAACCCATGACCATAACTGGAATAATCCGTGCGGTCAGCCCCCTTCCAAACCGACGTTTCCGGGTCAAACTGTTCCGCCGCCCCCACGGTGAGGATATTGTCAAACTCCTGCGAAGCCTGTCCTAATACCGACATCACATCCCCATCATTGCCAGCCGCCACTACTAACATCACATTATTTTGACGGGCATATTCAATCGCGGATCGTTCTTGAGGGGTAAACTCATAACGAGTGGTAACATTTCCATCTGCATCAATTTGAGTCAAATCCATACTCAGATTAACCACAGCATTGGGTTGACCCGATTCTTGAGCCGCATCGACAAATTCGACTAATGATTCTGCCCATTGACCAGAACCCACAGCACGCCCAACCCAAAGCGGCGCATCATCATTAATTCCTTCAACGCCAATATCGTTATCTTGAGTCGCCCCAATGATTCCTAATACATGAGTGCCATGTTCATTCCCCTCACCCGCTTCCATCAGAGGGTTATTATCGCCATCAATCCGGTCTTGCCCTAAACTGATTCGGCTATAGTCAATATCAGGATTATTGTCACTGAAGCCTGTATCAATAATGCCGACTAACGGCTGATTTTCTGGAGGAAACTCATTCTGGACAGGTTCATCCAGTTCAGAATCTATGGTCGGTTCGGTGACGATTTCACTATTGTTAACAGATTCATCGATAACAACATCCGTTGATTCTTCAGTTGTCGGTTCGGTGACGATTTCAGCCTCATCGACTGGGATGTCATCGGTTGGAGATTCTCCGACTAATTCATCGGTTAATAGTTCGCCATCATCAGGCGTATCTGGAGTAATATAAGGTTCAGCATAATCAATCAACGCTTGACCCAAATCCGTCTCCCGCCAATCCTTTCCAGACTCAATCACCTCATCCATTAAAGCCGCTTCACCCGTCGCCCCGCGTACTTGGAAAATAACATCGTTATAATCCCCATCCGACTCCGTATCCACCCGCAAATCTTCCATCACAAAGGTACTTCCATCCCCCGTGACATCAGCAATTTGCCCCACATGAAACGCATCTTCTGGATTCGCTGTCGCCATGGAAAATAGGGGACGCGCCGCCCCTCCCACATCGGGATTATCAAACACCCGTTGCACTGTATTATTGGGAACCAGCATAAAACCAAACTCATCCCCTGGACGCATTTGGACTGTCTTAACTCCCAAATACTCTCCAGAATTTCGGTCACTTTCTCCTAATTCACCAACGAACCGCGCCCCTTCGGTTTGGTCACTAATCACAATATGACCTAACTCCGAATCACTCAACGCACGAGACGCCGCTTCCTGAATAAACGCCTCCGAACCCGGTTCAAACTCCTCCATCCCCTCTAAACTAAAGACGGCGAGTTCACCTTCATATCCCCCACCATCAAAGAGGAAATCAACACTAACTTCCCCAGTTTGCCCAACCGTAAACACGCCGGATTCAAAACTCACACTGGAACTATCTAACCCAGTTAATAGCGATTCATTTAACAGCGTTTCGTCCGTCAGCGCCTCATCTGTCGCTTCACTTTCCGCCACGTCATCCAGTGAGGTAACAAAGGGAATCTCTTCTAACGTTTCCTCTCCCTCAACCGACGTGACAAAAGCAATCTCCTCTAAATTATTATCTGAAATAGTGTCAAACCCTTCCTCCATCTCCGGAATATCAATATCAGCAATTTGGTCAGCCGAGATATCGATATCCACGATATCTATAGGATTATCCGTGCCATCCAATAAACCACTAGGCGTTAAAATCGGTTCTAATATAAAGGCTTGCGGTAACTCCTGACGCTTCTTTTTCGACGTAAAGCCTTGAGCAGCAGGACGTTTCTTTGAGGAAAAATTAAACCAAGACATAGATGACCCTCTTGTGGAATAGTGCAGGTAAAATTACAGATTCAGCCAAGGGGCAAAATCTATCAGATGCTATGAGTTGCTAAGGGGTTAACCCCATTCAAATTGGTAGGCAAATTCGACTCTAGCCAAGCCCACAATTATGACGATGAATTAAGGAAACACTGGATAAGCACGCTGAAACCCAAACGCTGCTGCCAGTCAATGGAAACAAGTCCTCCAGCAAATTCTGTTACTGAATAGAGCAGCAATTGCCAGCAGCAAACTCGGACAGAAAACCTATTAAGTTGAAGGGGAAATCACCTGAACGTAAATCTAGCTTGTTCACTATCCTATACCGAAATAATAAACTTTGTCTGTAGTTTTTTATTAAGTTTTCATAAAGCTGGGAACTTTTTCCTGATTATCAGCAATAGGGCGTAAATGTGACAGTTTTAAACTTAACCCCCCTTAACCAAGCTGTCATGGATTAATCCGGTCTTAGCACCATTGTAGAGACGCGCCATGGCGCGTCTGGGCGGGTTTAGTTACATCTGGGTGCAACCGAAAATATAGTCGTGAAACCCGCCCCTACACAATTCACACATCAGCCTGTTCTCCGTGAAATTACGGAAATGGTAAACTCCCCATTTCAGCCATTTAGCGTAGAACCCCATAACTCTCTGTTTAAAGATTTAATAAAGTTATTAAAAAATGATTGATTTCCCTTAACATTTCCGTTTACCCTACAAATAGGCATCTACTACAAACATCATGCAGGTTGGAAACGAACTCACAGAACAACCCGACTGGATATGCCCAGACATCAGTCCCCACTGGCAACTCAGCCAACAGGCGTCATCCAAACAGTATACTCTGCGATCGCGCCACGATAATCGTCAGTTTCCTCTATCTCCAGCCGAGGTTTACGCCCTCAGTCATTTCACCGGAAATTTCACGGTTACTCAACTTCAAAAGCAATGTCAGAAAAAATATAGTTCAGCAATTTCCCCGAATTTTATCCTAGATTTATTGCAAAAACTGATTACAATTGGCATTCTCAGATCAGATAAATCGATTCCACCTAACCCACCCGTTGCAGCCGACAGAGGGCAAAACATAAACAATAGGAGAGAAATTCCCAATTCAACCCATTCTCAGCCACCGCTAGATAATCAGATAGTAGACACCGACAGCACAGAACACCAGCCAAATTCTCACCCCGCCAATTCCGGCAAACTTCAACTCAAATCCTGCGTTCAATGGATTCCCCACTCCGATGGTTATTGGATATTACGCAATCCCGAAGATGTCACCTTTCTCCAAGTTGATTCTCCCAGTAAAGCCGCCATCAACCAACTAGGAAAACATCCCCCCGCCGATATCGCCAAAAACAATAACCTAACCCTTGAACAACTCCGCTATCTCCTACAACTCCTCACCGCCACCGGGATGTTAGCCGGAACCCAACCCGCCAAACCACCCAAACGAAAATTCACCCCCCTACAACTCCTCTTTTTCAAAGTTCCCCTCTTTAATCCCGACACTTGGTTAACTCGACATATCACTAAACTGCACTGGATTTGGACTCGTTCAATTGGTCTCATCCTGTGCTTTTTTTTAGCCTTTTCTCTATTTATTGGTTTATCCCAACGTCCCGAAATTCTCCTCACCGGACAAAAATTAGTCGCAAATCAGGGCATTTCTCTCCTATTCCCCTTTGCCCTACTCGCCATGTTAGTCGTTACTCTACACGAACTTGGACATGCCTTTACCCTGAAACATTACAACGGCATTGTCCCCGAATTCGGGCTACTATTCATGTTTTTAATGCCAGCCGCTTATACCAATACCACAGATTCCTATTGCCTATCGCGATTTAAACGAATCTTAGTCGTAGGTGCAGGTATTATTTGTCAATTAATTATCGCCGCCACCGCCTTCTGGTTATGGCAATCCTCAGCCAATTGGTTAGCCACCGCCAGCTATCTCCTCATGGTAGCCGCACTCTTTACCATCGCCCTCAACCTGAATCCCCTGGCAAAATTTGACGGCTACTATCTCGCCGTCGCCCTCACCGGAATCAACAATCTCCGCAGTCGTTCCTTCCAATTTTATAGCAACCTCCTACACCGAAACCCCAACCGCGAACCCCGCCACAATCGCCTCATCCTCGCCACATACGCCCCCTTCAGCCTCCTCTATATCCTCTTCGTCTTCGGTAGCATCTTCACCCTAATCACAAATTGGACATTAACCAACATCCCCTTCTGGACAATCACCCTACTCACCCTTTGGGCAATTTACTACTACCTCCCCCAAAAACCAGCCGAGGTACAAGGAAACAAAAAAAACAAACAAACAAACCCCTCTAAACCCCTCTGCGAACCTCTGCGCTTCCCTCTGCGAACCTCTGCGTTTCAAAAAAAGCCCCAACCCCAACCCCTAACCACCATGAACCCCTCCCAACCCTTACAACTCGCCCCCCCAACCCGCAAACCCCACCTCCCCCTAAAGCGAATCGCCATCCTCCTAACCATCGCCACCAGCTTAACCCTAATCAGCCTCATCCCCACCTCCTTTGACGTCGGAGGTTCCGTCGAACTCCAAACCCGTGAAGGCGCTAGAGCCATCGTCCGCACACCCATAGCCGGAGTAATTACAAAAATCTACGTCAAACCTGGAGAAACCGTCCAACCGGGACAAATTCTGGCACAATTATCCAGTTTAGAATTAGACCGAGAAATCGCCACCCTCGAACAACAACTCGTCCAAGCCCACCAAGTCTTAGACACCGCCCAGAAACAACGCATCCGCGCCGAAGCCCAACTCGTAGAAGTCCAAGCCATAGCCGAAGCGATGATGGCAAAAACCCGTCGAGAAAGCTTACGCGCAAAAGCCGTCACTCAAGGACAACTCACCCCCGAAATTCAAGTCTTAAACACCCAACGCCAACGCCTGCAAGAACGCATCCCCGAACTCCAGGAAAAACTACAACGCTATCACCAACTCTACGAACAAGGCGCGATTTCCCGCAACCGCCGCGATGAAGTCGAAAGTGAACTCCACAACGTTGAAAGCAATCTAGTCGCCAAAACCCAAGAAATCGCCGCCGCCAAACAAAACCAAACCGACACCGCCCGTGACTTACAAACCGAAACCGCGTCTCAATTTGCCGCCATTGACGCCTCTGAAATGATTGCCCAGGCGGAATCTCAAATGGTAACTCAACAACAAGCGATCGCGACCCTAAAAAACCGTCTCTCTGAACTAAAAACCCTTAAACAAAATCTTACCCTACGTTCTCCCATCGCCGGGGTTATCCTCACCAATGATTTAGACTTACGGCAAAATCAAGAACTCAAACCCACCGAAGACTTCCTCCTAGAAATCGCTGAACTCAGCAGCCTCACCGCCACGGTAGACATTAAGGAAGAAGACTTAGAATATGTAGAAAACCATAAACCTGTTACCTTCCGTCCCCGCCAAGCTAAACTCAGACCCTACACCGCCACCGTACAACGAATTCTGCCCCAAATTCAGCATGAACCCTCCCAACCCCAACCCATCGCCCAAGTGGAAATTGTTGTGGATAATAGTGATGGTAAACTCTATCCGGGAGCGACAGGATATGCCAAAATCTACTCAGAACAGATTCCCCTGTACCAACGTTTAGGGCGAGAATTGATGCGCTTAGTTCCCTTAGAGCGATTCCTGTGGCGAGAAACGGAAAAGTAGATAGGGGCTGCTGTAGGGAGTTTTATAAGCTGTTTGGCATTTAAACCTTAATGTCAATAATGGCGAAATCCTTGCCGTAGTGCGAGCATCTTGCTCGCTACCCATTCGCATCTTGCTCGCTACCCATTCCCAATTTAAATGTATGACAGCTTACTCTTGTGTAGTATAGCTTCCCGATTAATTCAGCAACCCTTAAATAATACACCTCTCCGTTAACATCGGTGGGTTACGGCTGATTGTTCATTGAATGGTTATCGCTTCGGTTTAAAACCCGCCTAACCCACCCTACGTTTTTGAAATCTAAGCACCATTGTAGAGACGTTGCATGCAACGTCTCTACTCTTGTTTTTTAGACAAAGGGGTTTTTATTTTGACTGTTTTGTTATAACATTATTACAAGCACCTGATAGGCTAAACCCAACACAAGGAGAAGAAGCAAATGAAACCTTTATTCCCTCAATTCGACAAATTTCCGACCGCTGAAACCACTTCCCAGCAAGCGTTAGCGGAATTTGGTATGACCCAATTCCTCGATCGGATCAAGCACTACCGCGACATTGACTTCGATGCGTCGCAAATGCACCTAACCGATGCTGAAGTGAATGCGATCGCGAAACTATTTATCCAGGAGTTGACTCGAAGCATCGACGGAAAACTCATCGCTGGCGCCTTAAACGCCCTGCGTCACGGTGAAGAGATGGAGACTCAACACTTAGTTGGGGCGGGTTTAGTTACATCTGGGGAAAAAAGAAACGATAATAGTGAAACCCGCCCCTACACACAATTCAACACTTTGCCAATTCCTACTCCTCGTTACCAAGAAGGCGATCGCGTTGAGTGGAAAACAAATAAAACAGACTGGGGCGTAATTTTGGGACGCTTTTATGACTACAACCACCATCACAATCAGTGGATGGTTTACTACATCATCCAACTGTCCCCGGATTCTCCCAGTGCAGCATGGGTAAGCACAGATACAGCGTCTGAAGCGGATTTAGAAAAAATGCCGGATACCGTTGAACCAACCGAAGATAATAGCAACCCCTACAGTTATCCCACCCATTCTCCTGGCGCGATCGCATCCCCATCTGTGCATAGCTCAACTGGACGCTATAATCCCCGACGGCGACACAATCTTCGCCCGATCAACCAGCGGGAAAAATACATCATTGACCTTTATTGTTACTGTGAATTAGGGATGACGCCAAGGCAGTTTTATAGCAAATGGGATGTGACTTATGAACAACTGTCTCATATCTGTTCCCGTTCCCTGGGGACAGTGCAGTGTTGGTTCAAACGAGGTAAAGGATACTACCCCCCTCAACCCGTAGATTTACGCCATCTGGCAATCCTGGACTTTTTGTTAGAGCATTTTGAAGAGTTACCCCAATCCCTGATCAAGTTGCTGTGTTCCTCTTAATCAGCTATTCGGCATTTAAACCTTAATGTCAAGAATGGTAAAATCCGGGTTGTAGTGCGAGCATCTTGCTCGCTACAGCATCTTGCTCGCTACAGCATCTTGCTCGCTACAGTTGAGTCTTGACAACTGCTATCAGGGAAAATGTATCATGGCTTCCCCAGCTTCCCCGGCTTCCCCTGCTCCCCCTGCTCCCCCTCACCACAACACTTATTCAGCAGCCCCTAAGTATTAGCGACTCAACGAAGGAAGAAAACTAACTAACTCCGGAAACGCGATAATTAAGACAACAATTAGCGCCTGAAGCAAAATAAATGGAATTACCCCCCAGTAAATCTCTGTCGTCTTCACCTCCGGTGGGGCGACACCCCGTAAGTAAAAGAGGGCAAAGCCAAAGGGTGGTGTGAGAAAGGAGGTTTGCAGATTCGCCCCCAAAATAACCCCATACCAGACAAGATTCACATCCAGAGATTCCGCCACAGGAGTAAATAAAGGAACGATAATAAAGGCAATTTCAAAAAAGTCAATAAAAAAGCCTAAAATAAACACCGTTATCATACTCACTGCCAGAAAGCCAATTTGACCTCCGGGTAAATTGGCGAGAATATCAAACATAAACTGATCGCCATTTAACCCGCGAAAGACTAAACTAAACGCCGTAGAACCCAGTAGGATAAAAATTACCATGCTGGTAATTCGTAGCGTAGCGTCACAGGATTGGCGTAACGATAACCAAGTTAACTTACGATTAGCCGCCGCAAGTATCATCGCACCAACACACCCCACCGCCCCGGCTTCGGTTGGTGTGGCAAAGCCAAAAAAGATACTGCCTAAGACTAAAAGAATTAATAATAACGGTGGGAACATGGCAAACAGAACCCGGCGTCCTAAGGCTTTCCCACCAATGTCGCGAACCTCAGCAGGTAAAGCCGGTGCAGCACTAGGTTTAAGCCATGCCACAATCAGTACATGTACCGCAAAAGCTGTGGTCATTAATAAGCCGGGAATTAGGGAACCAATAAATAAGTCCCCGACCGAAATTCCTAACTGATCCGCTAATACAACTAAAACCACACTCGGCGGAATAATCTGTCCCAATGTCCCCGATGCAGCGATAACCCCCGTTGCTAACCGTTTATCATAGCCGTAGCGCAACATAATCGGTAAAGAAATCAGTCCCATTGCCACCACCGTTGCAGCGACAACCCCAGTAGTGGCGGCTAATAGCGCCCCCACTAATACTACGGCTAAGGCAAGTCCCCCCCGCAGGCGTCCAAACAAAATCCCCATGGTTTCTAACAGGCGTTCAGCAATGCCAGATTTTTCCAGCATGGAACCCAAGAAAATAAAATAAGGGATTGCCAATAGGGTATAATTTCCCATAATCCCAAAAATGCGCTGAGGCATGGCAGTCAGGAAGATGGGGTCAAAGACACCTAAACTCACACCAATAATCGCAAACGCGATCGCAACCCCTCCCAGAGAGAATGCCACAGGATAACCCAGAGACAGAAATACCAACGCCCCGACAAACATCAGAGGACCTAACCATTCATAATCCAGCATCATGATGTTCCTCCTGGGGGGTGAGATAGCCTGTGAAAATTGCCCAGTTTTTAATCCCTTGGGAAATTCCTTGCAGAATCAGGAGGACAAAGCTGACAATAATCATGGATTTGATCGGATAGCGGGGTAATCCCCCCGGATCAGGCGACATTTCCCGAATTGCCCAGGAATTGAGAATGGTTTCCCAGGAGAAATAAATCACCATTAAACAAAAGGGAATTAAGAATAACACGGTGCCGATTAAATCAGCTAGGGCTTTCCATTTCGGGGACCAGCTTTTATGGAACACATCCACCCGCACATGATCATCATGGCGCAGGGCGTAGGCGGCACCCAAGAGGAATACCAGGTCAAATAAATACCATTGACCTTCGATAAAGGCATTGGAACTCAGGTTTTGACCGACAAAATAGCCAATATAGCGTCCGGCAACATTCCAAGTCCCGATCGCGATCATCAGTAATACTAGCCAGTAGGTTAAGCGACCCACCCATTCGTTAAAGGCATCAATGAGTCTAGAAATCTGTAATAATTGCTGCAAGGCTTACGGCTTCTCCTGAAACACCAGATGTGTATTTTACCGCCACTGTTGCCAGGACTGTAGCACTTAACCAGAAACTTTCGCCTTTTTCTGGGGGCATGGGGAAGATGGGGAAGATGGGGGAGATGGGGGAGATAGGGAAGATGGGGAAGATGGGGAAAATTATGTAGGGGCGGGTTTCACTACTATCTTTTCGGTTACATCCAGATGTAACTAAACCCGCCCCTACCTAGCCGTTCAATGATCACAAATGACAAATGACATAAGACTAATGACTAATGACATAAGACTAATGACCAATGACATAAGACTAATGACATAAGACATAAGACCAATGACATAAGACCAATGACATAAGACATAAGACCAATGACAAAAGCTGGTAAAATTAGACGCTGGTTGCCCATAAAGGAACAGTGGTGGGTCAAATTTGACCTACTACGGACATTAGTGCGCCGGGATTTGGAAGCACGGTATAAGGGTTCAGTATTGGGGAATTTGTGGCCCCTCCTCAATCAACTGTCTCAGTTGCTGATTTATACCTACGTGTTTTCCATTGTTCTGAAGGTGAAACTTAGTCTCAAGGGATTACCTGCGGACAACAATATTGCCTTTGGTTTATGGTTGTTTGCTGGTTTATTGCCGTGGATTGCCTTTACTGGCGGGTTGACTCAATCGGCGGGTTCGGTAGTCGGACAAACCAATTTGGTGAAGAAAGTTGTATTTCCCTTGACATTATTACCACTGGTTCCGGTCTTATCAACATTTATTGAAAGTGCCTTGGGGTTAGCCGCCTTGATTGTGTTAGTGGCTATATCTTCAGGAACATTACATGCCACGTTAGCGTTATTGCCTTTAGTGTGGTTAACTCAGTTGTTGTTAACTGCCGGATTAGGATATTTAGCAGCCGGATTAACCGTATTTTTGCGAGATATTCCCCAAACGTTAGGGGTGATTTTAAATCTTTGGTTTTATCTGACGCCAATTGTTTATCCCGCGTCGGTGATTCCCGAACGTTTCCGGGATTGGGTGTTTTGGTTAAATCCTTTGGCGGTGATTGCTCAAGTTTATCGGGACTTGGTATTAGTTGGCTCAGTAGAACATGGGTTAGAATGGGTAGTCGCCTTTGGCATTTCTGGGGTAATGTTTGGCGTAGGGTTTTGGTGTTATCAGAAATTGCGTCCCGCGTTTGCAGATGTATTATAGAGCGTTAAATTCGGCAAGTCGCCCCTACAGTATTTTTGGGTAGGCAATTATTCTTGAGCAATTTGTAAAATTCGTTGGTAAAGATTATTAGTCATCCAAAAACCCGCTTCATTGATTAAAGCATCTAAAAAAGGACGCACGACTGGAATCAATCCTTGGTTTTTTGCCCGAAGTAGCACACCTAAAATACCTTGTACCTGTAAGCCATAACGCCTAGCAACCTGTACTCCCCGACGTTCATCTAACATGATTAAAGTCGCTTGTTGTTCGACAGCAAGTGCAATAGCCGCCGCTTCACCCGGATCGAGTTCCGATTGTAATTGAACGACAAATTCCTGATTGACTACAGTGACAGTTTCTATCCAACTAAGCGTTTGAACTTCTATAGTTCCTGGTACATTAAACCTTGTCAGTTCTGCGTAAACAGCTTGTGGAATCAGAATTGTGCCGTAGAGTTGGTAGAGTAGATCAAGCTGTGCGATCGCGGCTAAATTGGTAATCGGGGAGGTATTACTAACAATAGTCAAAGATAACCCATCTCCCGCATCATTGTTACCTCAGCGTCTAATTCCGGTACATCATAATGTACAGGAATCTGACGACTTGCGAGCAGCTTTTGAAAGTGCAAACGGGGCAAATTTGCCAATCGACTGGCTTGCGCCAATGTCAAGCGTTCCTGCTGAAACAGCAGAATGGCAATTTCTTGTAACATCTCTACATCCGAGAGTTGGGCAATGTTCAGAACTTCATCGGGAATAACAACAGCCATCGGGTAAGCTTTAGATTCATTCAATCCTATTGTAAAGACAAGGGGTTTGGAAACCAAACCCCTACGGTTTGGGTTTCTGTGTCAATTTTGATAGAATCAGCGCGATCGCATTCCTCCTAAACCACGATAAAATCGGTTTGGGGTTTGGCGGGTTTGGGGTTTGGTGGGTTTGGGGTTTGGTGGGTTTGGAAACCAAACCCCTACGGTTTGGGTTGGTGTGTCAATTTTGATAGAATCGGCGCGATCGCATAATTCCTAAACCACGACAAAATCGGCTACACTGACTTGATTGGCTTGTACGCCGATTAACAGGGCTAAGACTTCCCCACTCCCATTCATCTGAATTAAGGTGGTACTCCCCATACCCATCAGATTAAGCTGATTAAAGCTTACTCCCCCGGCTAACCCTAAGATATCTTCCCCAGGGTTAAAGTCAAAGATAGTATCGCTTCCCTCACCGACTCGTAAAATAAACTGATCCGCCCCATTATTTCCATAGACTTTATCCGCGCCAGCGCCGCCATCAAGGGTATCATCGCCGTCTCCGCCAACCAGGATATCCGCGTCACCTTCTCCCAGGAGAAAATCATTTCCGGTATCACCAAATAAGCGATCGCGATCGTCTCCGCCATAGAGGATATCATTATCCTCGTCACCGCGTATGATATCTTCCCCGCTATTACCGAATAGGATATCATTGCCGGGATTGCCGAATAGTTGGTCATTTCCATCGCCGCCTTCTACCGTATCATGTCCGACTCCCCCTTCAATGCGATCGCGTCCAGCTTCTCCCATGAGGATATCATCTCCGGCGTCACCAAAAAGCTGATCATCATCGTCGCCGCCACTGAGGAAGTCATTGGCTGTACCCCCGTGTAATTCATCATCCCCGGCTTCGCCAAATACGAGATCCTCGCCATTTCCCCCGGTGAGGGTGTCGTTATTAGGTGTACCAAATAAGGTTAAGTTGCTAACTGAATTAACGGTAATAGTAACGGTGGCGGTATCTGTATCTTGTCCATCAGTAATCGTGTAATTAAAGGAATCCTCGCCACTAAATCCAGCGGCGGGAGTATAGAGAAGATAGTCGTCTGTTGAATCATTAGGAGTTCCCCGTTGATCACGAGTAATTGTACCCCCGTTGGTGGAGAAGATATCAAAAGTATCGATATATAAGGTATCGCCATCGAGGGTATCACTATCATTACTGAGAATATCAATACTAATTGGAGTATTTTCTGGTGTGGTGGCGTTATCAGCAATAGCGACAGGCGCATCATTAACGGGATTGATGATTAAATTAACCGTTGTTCCTGTGGAATAGTTAGTCCCATCGGAAGCATTCCAGACAAAACTGGTATTACCGTTATAGTTAGCATCGGGGGTAAAGGTGAGGGAATTTAAGTCAGTAATCGAGATATACCCACTCTGTAGGGGCGCAAGGCTTGCGCCCTCACCGCTTGCGCCCTCACCAACAGGATTACCGTTCAGGGTTAATGTGCCGTTTTGGGGTAAGGAAAGCAGTTTAATGGCAGTAAAGTTATCGCCTTCTGGGTCACTATAGGCATTGATAAAGTCAGTATCGGTGAAGGTAATCGCACTATCTTCTTCTCCAATTTTGTTAAAGGCTGTCAGTGTAGGCGCATCATTAATTCCGGTGATAGTAACGGTAACCGTAGCGGTATTCGTGCGTCCGGTGCTATCACTCACCACGTAATTGAATGTGTCAGTCGCTGTTTCTTGTGTGGTTAAATAGTTGAACGCGGTATCGGGATTGTAGGTAATTGTTCCATCTTGGTTAAGGGTGACAATTCCTTGGGTAGAATTGGTTTCGATTCGGTCAATCGTGAGACTGTCGCCATCGGGTTATTGGTCATTGGTGAGGGGATTGAAAATTAGGGGCGTATTTTCATCCGTGGTAATGGTATCGTTTTGGGCGATGGGAGGAAAATTACTGGTATTGAGGATAATTGAGACAGTATCGGAACCAAAATTAGCAACAGCGAGGTCAGGTTTGCTGTCGTTATTAAAATCTCCGATATTCATACCTATAGGATTACTACCTACGTCCAATTGAAGGGTTTCACTAAAATTGCCCAACCCATTTCCTAACAAGATTGAAACAGTATTTGCATCTTGATTTGTTGTGGCTATATCTAACTTCCCATCGGCATTAAAGTCGGCAACAGTAATGTCACGGGGTCCAGTTCCTGCGGCAAAGTGAGTTGCCACCCCAAAACCTCCTGACCCATTTCCTAACAAAATGGAGACATTATTGGAACCAATATTAGCAACAGCTAGGTCGAGTTGGTTATCTGCATTAAAGTCTCCGACAGCCACACTTCCAGGATGAGTGCCTACAGTAAAATTAGTGGCTGGACTAAAGTTACCCGACCCATTCCCCAATAGTACAGAAACGGTGTTAGAACCCCAATTTGACACCACTATGTCGGGGTGGCTATCTGAGTTAAAATCTGCCACGGCAACTTGGCGGGGATTCGTCCCTACCCCAAAGTTTGTAGCACCGCTAAAGCCGCCCAACCCATTGCCTAATAGAACTGAAACGTTTTTAGAACCCCAATTAGCAACGGCTAAGTCTAATTTATTGTCTGAGTTAAAGTCTCCTACGACAACTTGGTGGGGATTCGTCCCTACATTAAAATCACCAGCCGAGCTAAATCCACCAGCGCCATCACCTAGACGCACAGAAACTTTGCCATCTATAGTGCGAGTGACAGCAAAATCCGGTTTTTCATCACCATTAAAGTCTCCAACAGCCACAGAGAAAGGATTATTGGAGATACCAAAGTTATTAGCCGGACTAAAGCTACCATTACCATTACCTAAAAGAACTGAAACATTGTTGGAAGACAGATTTGCTACAGCAATATCCAAGTTCCCATCTAAATTGAAATCCGCTATCCCCATACCTTCACCATAGGGATTATCCCCCACAGCAAAATTTGTGGCATCGCTAAAAAAAACGGGAATATCCGGTTCATCAATTCCGGTGACTGTCACCGTTACAACCGCCGTATCACTTCCACCATTCCCATCACTTAGGCTGTAACTGAATGTATCTGTCGCCGTTTCCCCAGCTACTAAAGACTGAAACGCTGTACCTGGATTATAGGTAACTGTGCCATCTGTATTTAAGGTGACGCTTCCCTGAGTTTGAGTTGTATCTATACTGCTAATACTGAGAGTATCGCTATCATCTACATCGCTATCATTCGTTAATAAATTAAGCGTAATTGCCCCATTTTCACTGGTAGTCGCACTATCATCTACGGCAATCGGTACATCATTAACCCCTGTCAACGTTATCGTGACATTAGCTGTATCTGTACCCCCATTCCCATCACTGATAGTGTACTCAAACGTATCCGTAACCGTTTCGCCAACAGCTAAAGATTGAAAATCAGGATTAGGCGTATAGATAATCGTGCCATCCGCATTCTGGCTAACCGTTCCCCATATATTTTGTAGGGGTTTGGTTCCCAAACCCCCAGTCCCCCAACCTAAATTAGAAATAATCAGGCTATCATTATCGGCATCGCTATCATTACTGAGCAGATTTAATCCAATCGCGGTATCAGCCGCCGTGGTAACGCTATCATTTTGAGCAACAGGCGCATCATTAACCGGATTGACCGTAATATTAACCGTTTCTCCAGCACCATAAGTTGTACCATCAGACGCATTCCAGCCAAAGCTAGTTGTGCCATTAAAATTAGGATTAGGCGTAAAGCTGAGACTATTGACATCCGCAATAGCAACTGTTTGTCCAGCCGTAACCGCTATGCCATTTAGGGTTAAGATACCCGCATCAGGAAGGGATTGAATTTTGATTTGACTAGGATTGTCACTTTCTACGTCACTAAAAGCGTTACTAAAATCAGTTTGACTAAAAGAAATTGCAGTATCTTCGTTACCCAGTTTATTAATAGTGCTGAGAATCGGCGCATCATTCACCCCAGTAAGGGTTACGGTGACAGTAGCGGTATGAGTGCCTTGATTGCCATCCGTAATCGTGTAGGTAAAGGTATCTGTTGCTGTTTCCCCGGCGCCTAAGTCTTGAAACGCTGTATTCGGATTGTATGTTATTGTGCCATTAGCGTTGACGATAACGCTACCTTGAGTAGTATTGGTATCAACGCCAGAAACTATTACGGTATCGTTTTCGATATCGCTGTCGTTATCGAGAACGGCAATAGTCGTAGCTGTATCTTCATCGGTGGTGGCGGTATCGTTGTTAGCGATGGGATTATCATTGATGCCGTTAACCGTTACAGAAACTATTGCGGTAGCGGTATGGTTATTGCCATCGTCCAGGGTATAGGTAAATTGGTCAGTGATACTTTCGCCTACAGCGAGGGATTGAAACGCAGTAGCGGGAGTGTAGGTAACGGTGTTATCTGGATTAATTTGGACGGTGCCTTGAGTATTGGCGGTATCGACAGCGCTAATTATGAGAGTGTCGTTGGTGTCTAAATCACTGTCATTTGCCAATAGATTCAGGGAAATCGGGGTATCTTCAGTTGTGGTGAAGGTATCGTTATTCGCGACAGGCGGGAAATTGGTGGTATTGAGGCGTAAGGAAATGTTATCGGAGTTATAGTTAGCTACAACAAAGTCAGGTTTACCATCTTCGTTGAAATCTCCCACAGCGATGCCATGAGGATTATCTCCCACCCCGAAGTGGGTAGCATTGCTGAAGCTACCAGTACCATTGCCTAGTAGTATTGAAACATTATCAGAGGAGACGTTGGGGACAATTAAGTCTGAATTCCCATCACCATTGAAGTCAGCAGTGCTGTAGGGGCGAGTCGCTGCAAAACCTGTTCGGTGTGAGAATTAACCTATATCGACTCGCCCTTTTCTCAATTCGGTGTCACATCGATACCGGGCGGCGGGCGACCCGATAAAATTAAGGGTTAGGTGATGTTAATTGAATCCGGCGGGTCGCCCCTACAATTGTTTTTATGTACGCGATGCACAATTAAACAATTTCTCAACTGGCACAATAATAGACGAATCCTTGATACGATTTTCCGAGTCTTTCCGTTATCCAATCCCTGTGCAGTTCCAAAAACTGTCCCGTTATCCCTAAATTATCAGCCAAGCGATTCCTATTCTTGAATAAATCGAATTCACCGCTTTTTGATGAAGAAAGGGACTATGGAATCACCATTTAACAACCAAATCCACAGTAACGCTTGGGTATTTCAAGCCTGGGCTTCTTTTATTATTTCTGTCTCGGCTATGAGTATCGGGATTTTATATCTCCCCGTCGATAGTTGGACAAAAGGCTTTATGGGAATGGGATTAGTCTTCTCCGTTGGCTCAACCATTAGCCTCTCCAAAACCACCCGCGATATTCACGAATCAAAACGGATTATCTCCAGAGTAGATGAAGCAAGAATCGAAAAATTGCTCAACGAAAATCATCCGCTTCAATAAGGGGGAGATGTAGATTATTTCCAGTTCCAAATTAACCCATACCGTAGGGGCGCAAGGCTTGCGCCCTGTAGGGGTTGTGCGATTACACACAGATTATTTTTATAGTAGTAGACACATTGATTAGAACAAACTATTGTAGAGACGTTCCGGCGGAACGTCTCTCTACTAAATGATGTGTCCTAACCGCTATGGCGGTTGCTATATAGAAATCCTAAATAGGTTGCGGTACAATCAAAAAATAGAAAAAAGATTTGAAACTCTTTCCCATTCTCCATTCCCGAAAATCATCAGATTTTTGGACACGACTCAAATAGAATTGCTATATATACACTGGGCTAAGCTGTTCGGTATTTAAACCTTAATATCAATAACGGCGAAAGGATGGTAGTGCGTTAAGCGAAGCCATGCCGCAGGCTTTGCATCTTGCTCACTACTAATACCCAATTTAAATGCATGACAGCTTAAAGGTACGCTGAGATTATCGGCGCACAGCGCAAGCCGTCCATGGGCGCACGCCGTGCGCCCCTACGAACATAACAAAAAACCTCAATGGAAATAACCATCGAGGATTTATATCCCAAAGACTGTAATAAACACCCTATTGTTTTGGGTTTGACTTTGACTTATACTGTTTAAGCGCTTTTTTGCGACGCATTTTAGTAGCCACGACAGCCGACTCAATCGGAAACCCAGCCACGGGAATAACCTGAAACTGTCGCTCGTCTTCTAACTGCTTAAGTTCGGTGTAATCTACCCAGTGAATACAATTGACTGGACAGGTGTCAATTGCTTCTTGAATCAACTCTTCTGAGTCCCCATCTTGGCGAAAAACACGCGCCCGCCCATGATCAGGTTCAATATAAAACGTATTATGAGCGGTATGGGCGCAATGCTTACAGCCAATACAAGTGATTTCATCGACATAAACACCTTTCTGCCGCAGCTCACCACCGAGTTCAGGCTCTAACCCTGAACGCTCTGGTGCATCTCGGAAGACGCCGCCAAGTTCGGGTTCTAACCCTGAACGCTCTGGTGTTGGGGAGAAATCAGACATTACGCACTCCAGCGTTGGACAACTAAACGGATAGAACCGTCTTGATTATTTTCTTGTTGGGCGACTTGAAACCCTTGCTTGGCAGTTTCACTCATCACGGTATGAAAGGCATACCCCTGGGTGATTCGGTTGAGGAAACCCTCGACAGATAACGGCTGTTGCCAGTATTGGAGGTCGGCAACCAGCTCGTATTCTTTGCCATTCCAGGCAAAACCGACATCGTAGTTATTCTCTTGTTCGATGACAACTTCGGCGGTTCTGGTTTGACCCTGATACCCACGCACTTGACTAGGACCGGCTTTCCAATCGACGCCAAGGTCTGTTAACGCTGATTGTAAAGAGGTCAGGTTGCGGATTTGAGTTTTTATGTTGCTGAAATGTGACATTTTGGTTAAAGAAAGCGAATTGAACAAAAAAACTTACCAAGCGCTGTAGGTCGCTTGAGCGGTTGCCGTTGCCGACTGCTGAGTCGGTTGGGTAAAGTATTCCGATGTTTGCTCCATTGAGACGACTTGCCCCAACTGAGCTTCAATGGCAGCAGTCACTTCTGCACAAGAGGCGCCAACGATACCCGTGACTTTCTCTTGCACTCGACCATCTGGATAAATGACAAATTCTAAGGTTTCCATCAGTTTGTTAACGGTTGGGTCAGTCCTCCGGTTCTGGGCTGTAACACCAATTAAGCGACAGCCTCTGAGTGTACACAACCAGCTATCTCGCCAGTTGAGCAGTCTATCGTTATTATTCGCATCATAGCGAATTAAACCGTAACAGAAATTAATACTTGATTAGTATCATACACTAACCTTCTGTTAAGTTTCGCGTATCTTGCCTTCCCAGTCAAGCGCCAGGAGCGTTGGGGAAGTTATCAGTTACCAGTTACCAGTTACCAGTTGCCAGTTATCAGTTACCAGTTATCAGGAGATGGGGAAGATGGGAGTTGTAGGGGTTTGGTCTCCAAACCCTATTTCATAGATGGGGAAGATGGGGGAGATAATGGAAGGTTGTTGAGTGAGATGCAACTGATGAATTTGATGGACCATACCATAAACAAACCCATTCGAGTCGGGATTTTAGGCTTTGGCGGATTAGGACAAGCGGCGGCTAGAGTGCTGGCTGGTAAACAGGAAATGATTTGGGTTGCTGCTGCTGATAAACAAGGCTGGGCATATAATGGGACTGGATTAGATTGCGATCGCGCGATCGCAATGTATCATAATCAAGGGTCACTGGGGTATCTCGAACCCTCCGGCACTCTCAGCCACAACACGATTGCCGACTTAATCGAAAACGCAGCAGTAGATGGCTATTTCCTCGCCCTACCCAATTTGCCGAATACGTTTATGGCATCGGTTGCCCGTCAGTTTATCCAATCGGGGTGGCGTGGAGTACTGGTAGACGCCCTGAAGCGCACCAGTGCGGTAGAACAGTTACTCGCCATGAAAGACGAACTCCAAGAGGCGGGAATCACCTACATGGCGGGATGTGGTGCTACACCAGGACTGTTAACGGCTGCGGCTGCGATCGCGGCTCAAAGCTATGCTGAAATACACAGCGTTAAAATTACCTTTGGTGTCGGTATTGCCAATTGGGAAGCTTATCGCGCCACGATTCGAGAAGATATTGCCCACCTTCCGGGCTACGATGTGGAACAGGCACAACAAATGAGCGATGCCGATGTGGAAGCGCTTCTGGATCAAACCAACGGCATCCTCACCTTAGAGAATATGGAACATGCCGATGATATCATGTTGGAATTAGCTGGGATATGTTCGCGCGATCGCGTCACTGTCGGCGGCATTGTTGATACCCGCAATCCCAAAAAACCCTTAAGCACAAATGTTCAAATAACCGGACGCACCTTTGAGGGGAAAACCTCAACCCATACCTTTACCCTTGGTGATGAAACCAGTATGGCGGCTAATGTCTGTGGTCCAGCCTTTGGCTACCTGAAGACCGGGATATCACTACATCAACGAGGTATTTACGGGCTATTGACGGCGGCTGAAGTGATGCCGCATTTTGTTCGATAGTCTATGGCGATTGGGGATTGGGGAAGACCGAATGTAGAGACGTAGCATGCTACGTCTCTACATCCCTAAGCAGGTGGACGTTCAGTAGAGAAGCTTTCTGATTTTTCCTCTTCCGTCACATAATCTGGACTTTGCATGACAAACGGTAAACAAGCACCCGATAACCCCTGTTGAATCCGTTGGGGTGTTTCCGGGAAGATTACAAATAAGGGATAAATCCGGTCAACGCCTTCACTGAGAACATGTTGATGGCGAGGAGGCATCAACCACTCATAATCTTTATCAAGCAACACTTGCGTCTGACGCCAGCGACTCAATAAATCTGAAAAATCTTCATGAGGGCGATGAATGAAAATGATAATTTCCACCCCCATTTTTATTTTCCATTCCGGGTCACACATCAACATGGCAACATCACAAGGTAAGCCAACCGTTCCATTCAAGCTGTTTAGATTAGAATGTCCTGTTGATGATTGGAGATGGCGTAGGCGCACAATCGGTAGAGGAATCGTGATCACACTTTCTGAGGGGCGGCGCATACTCGGAATCATTTCCAAGTAAGGTCGATATTGCTTCAGAAGCGCCAACGCCCCCTCATGGTGGCTATATTCGGCTAAACTTGTTTCGTAATTAGAGGATTTAACTGGCATTTTTAAATAAGTGGCGATTTACTAACGTCTTATGGACTAGTTTAAATACTATTCATGAACCGTAGTGGAGAATCAGTAGAGGTTGCTCAGGTTGTTAGTACCGTTCCCTGGGAATTCACGCATTCAAAATGCTTTCCTTATCGGCGTTTCAGTAATGCGTGAAGGATAAGTTTTTTCCCTCATGCTGTACGATTAGCTGAATCAACACGGCAAATCCTCTACCATCAAACGGTTGTAGGCATGGACGCCCCATATCCGGGAAATGCTGACCAATTTAACCCAAGGTTTCAAACACTTTAAACATGGGCAGATACATAGAGACCAGAATTGTACCAACCATTCCCCCGATGACAATAATCATCACAGGCTCTAAAATACTGGTCAAAGCTTTTACCGTTTGCTCAACTTCATCTTCATAGAAATCGGCAACCTTCATCAGCATCGAATCCAATTCCCCAGTTTCTTCACCAACACTAATCATCTGAATAGCTAGACCGGGGAAAACTTGCTCATTTTGCATGGCAACACTGATCAAACCCCCTTGCTGAATTTCCTGCTTGGTAGCTTCCACCGCGTTAGCAATCACTTGGTTTCCTGAGGTATCCCGAACAATATCTAACGCATTAAGAATGGGAACTCCCGAACGAGTTAACGTACCGAAGACGCGGCAAAACCGGGCGACTGATGATTTTTCATTCAGTTCACCAAACAGAGGTACTTTCAATAGGAGTGCATCGATTTGCAGGCGACCGGGTGGGGTTTTGTAGTACTGCTTGATGGCAAATGTGGTAACGATGATCACCCCAACTGGAATCAGAGCGTACCAGCTTCTGAGAACACCACTCAACCAGAGCATAAAGGCAGTCAGGGCTGGTAATGTTCCGCCGATTTCTTCAAAAATCCCGGCAAAGATAGGGATGAGAAAAATGGTCATTCCCAAAAACACCAGTACAGCAAAGCCACCAACCACCAGAGGATAAGTCATTGCCGACTTAATCTGGTTTTGCAGCCGCGCCATATCTTCGAGCAGCTTGGCTAATCGGTTGAGAACTTCATCTAGGACACCCCCAACCTCCCCTGCTTGCACCATACTGACATAGAGTTGGTCGAAACAGGCGGGATGTTCACGCATGGCATCTGAGAGACTGGTTCCCTGCTGAACTTCACTACTGATTACTGTCAGTGATTTTTTCAGCTTAGGATTGTCACATTGTTCCGATAAGATACCCAGACAACGCACGATGGCGACTCCAGCATTAACCATTACCGCAAATTGCCGGGAAAAAACGGCTCGGTCTTTGACACTGACGCTCGTCATTTTTTCCTGGAGTGCGTCTAAATTTAGGTCTTCCAGGCTAAACGCTTTCTGAATACTGCCAACACTAGGATATTGATTTTGAAAGTGGGCACGGGCTTGATCCGTAGAAAGAGCTTTAACTTTCTCTTTTTTGGCATTTCCTTTGGAATCCCGAACCTCAGCAATGAAGGTAGGCATAGCTTGCGTCTGAATGAAAAAAGGGTTGAAGGAAAGGGTTAGTTGTCCGGTGATATTTTTTCCAGTTCACGAGAGAACTAACCCCGATAACTTAACGAGTCTTAGCACCAACTTTGCCGCCTTTGGCACCAGCACCAGCCATTCCAGCAGCACCGCCGAGAATACGCTGCAATTCGTCAGGTTTAGAACTCTTGGACACGGCTGTTTCAAAGGAAATCGTTCCTTGTTTGACTAAATTTGCCAATGTCTGTTCCATGGTGATCATGCCCATTTTCATCCCGGTTTGGATGGCGGAATACATTTGGGACACTTTTCCTTCACGGATCAAGTTAGAGATAGCGGGGGTGACAATCATAATTTCCTGTGCCATTGCCCGACCAAACTCACCAGGTTTCGGGTTTTTCTTGGGAACCAAGGTTTGACTGAAGACGGCGACCAAGGAGTTGGATAGTTGAGCTTGGACTTGAGCTTGTTGTTCAGGAGGAAACACGTCCAGCATCCGGTTCACGGTTTGAGAGGCGGAACTGGTGTGCAAGGTTCCCATGACCAAGTGACCTGTTTCTGCGGCTGAAATCGCCAGTGAAATGGTTTCCAAGTCCCGCATCTCGCCGACTAGAATTACATCCGGGTCTTCCCGTAAGGCGGCTTTGAGCGCATTCGCAAAGCTTTTGGTATCTTCACCTTTTTGACGTTGGTGAACTAAGCTTTTAATGTTGGGAAAAACGTATTCCACCGGGTCTTCGACGGTGAGAATATGTTCGGGTCGGGTGCGATTAATTAAATCAATCATTGCCGCCAGTGTGGTGGTTTTTCCTGAACCCGTGGGTCCTGTTACCAGTACTAATCCCCGAGGACGTTCGCTCATTTCCCGCACAATATCCGGTAGACCTAACATATCAAAGTTAGGAATCTTGGAGGACAACGCTCGCAAGCAAGCGGCGTAGTAGCCACGCTCCTTATAAACATTGACCCGGAAGCGAGCCAATCCCTTAACGCCATAAGAGCAATCCAATTCCCAGTTCTGCTCTAATTCTTTGCGCTGGCTATTATTGAGCATACTGAAAATCAGCTTCTGACATTCTTGGGGATTCAGGGGATCTTCACCAAAGGGTTGGAGTTTGCCACTAATGCGGAAATAGACCGGTGCCCCAGCTTGAATATGCATATCTGAGCCACCCATTTCAACGAGCTGCTCCATCAAGTCTTCAATCATTAAATCCATTGGCATGGCGTTGTCTCCAATAAGAATTAGTTGTTAATTGTCAGTGTTCGTTACCTAATCAATTGTTGTTGGGGGTTGAAGCCAACAACAATTGATGAATAGTCCCAGCTTTTAGTCTCAAAAACGTGGGGTCATACAGTACGGACAGTCTAACCACTCCTGTTCTAACCCAGCGCCGCAAGTGCTACAGGAGAGGGATTGCTTACGTTTGGCTTTCATTTCTGCCTCAAGACCGGAATCAGTAAACGTGACTCGTTCAACTTCTTCCAATGTTGTATGACCATCCTGCACCAGGTTTAAACTGTAGGATAATAGGGTTTTCATCCCTTCTTCAACTGCTGCTTCTTTGATCCGTTCAGTAGGCGCTCCTTCATTGATTAGGAGTTGCAGTCGTTCGGTGTTCCGCATGACTTCATAAACGCCCACTCGTCCTTTATACCCGACCCCATTACATTTTTGACAGAGTGTTCCTTTGGAGCGAGCGTCGGTAATTTCTTCGGGTTGTAGGGTATTGGCTTTATAGAAGGTGACTTCCCCTTCGCTGGAAGCGGCTAAACCAAATCGAGCCAGTTCAGCAGCAGTAGGTTGGTAAGGTGTGCGACATTCAGTACAAACCTTCCGCATCAGGCGCTGGGCTAAAACTCCCAGAAGCGCACCCGACACCATGAATGGTTCGACTCCCATTTCATCCAGGCGGGGGATAGCGCCAGCCGCGTCGTTGGTATGGAGCGTGGTTAAGACTAAGTGTCCAGTGAGCGCCGCTTCAATCGCGGTTTTTGCCGTTTCCTTATCTCGCGTCTCACCCACCAGAATTACATCCGGGTCTTGGCGTAGAAATGAGCGTAGAATCGAGGCAAAGTCCATGTTTTTTTCTCGCAGTACCTGTACCTGGGTAATACCAGGTAAGGAATATTCAATCGGATCTTCTGCGGTACTGATATTGACACCTGGGTCATTGCGCTCAGCCAGCATAGAATAGAGGGTTGTGGATTTCCCGGAACCCGTCGGACCCGTGACCAAGATCAGCCCAAAGGGTCGTGCTGTCATTTCCCTGACCATTTCTAAGCTTTCTGGGTCAGTGATCAAAATATCCAAACCGAGTTGGGTGCTAGAGTTATCCAAAATCCGCAGGACAATCTTCTCACCATAACGGCTGGGTAGGGTACTGACTCGGAAGTCAACCTTGCGCCCTTGGAACATACGGCGAATTCTGCCATCTTGGGGTAATCGGCGTTCAGCGATGTCCAAATCTGACATAATTTTGAAGCGAGCAGCAACGGCATTTTTGATTGTTTTAGGTAAGGGCTCGAAGGCTTGCCGCAGTACGCCGTCTTTGCGGAAGCGAACCCGCAAGTATTCTTCTTGGGGTTCGATGTGAATGTCAGAAACGTCTTCTTGTAGGGCTTTGGCGAGGATTTTATTCACCAAGTTAATTACCGGGGCACCACCGGCATCACCCGCGACTTTCGATATGTCTTCTTCCGTCGTTTCCTCTGGTGCATCAGACAGGGTTAAATTATCAAGATCCTGACTGATGTTTGTCTGCTTGGCAGCTTCCTGTTCCTTCTCCTGTGCCAGTTTGTGATCCCGATATTGATTAATCAGATGCTGATAGTCTTCCTGGGTAATCACCATCCGTCGTAGCCCAACGCCTTGAGGGCGCAGAATCCGGTTTAGATCATCTTGGGCATCGAGATTATCCGGGTCAACCATTGCCACCAGAACCGATGGCGGCTGTGTGTCATTCCTGGATAAAGGCACTAAGCGATAGCGACTACAGATATCAATGGGAATTAGGCTTTCGATGAGTTCCTTGACTTGGTGACCAGAAATATCACCAAGTTCCGGATCAAGAGATTCAACACCGTAAAGTATTTTGAGTTCAAACAGTTGCTGTTTCTTGTACTGGCGCACTAAGTCGGGTGGCAACTGATGCCCGGTAATTGATTCAACGACATCGGTCAGAGGTCGTCCTGACTTACGGCTTTCCGCCAATGCCTGCCGCATTTGAGAGTCATCAACATAACCCGATTGAACGAGTTTATTTCCAAAGGGCGAAAAATCGTTTTTGACAACAAGGGCACGTCTTGCTGATGATGATGGGGATTGAGTCATAGTGGGTGAGACTATCTCCTTGATTACAGAATTCCTAAAAGTTTTAGCGTTTGTCGTACTGGAGGAAGCGACAACGGTAACCCCATTGCCTTGCCGCCAATTTGAATAAAAGGGCTTGACGGCTCTCAGAATGGCTCCCTGCTCACTGGGTTTGGATCAGAGTACCCATGCTGGGAAACACTTTGAGGCGTGAATAAGGTTGGATGCCAACATGCTGGAGTTACCAATATCCTGGCAAGGGTGAAATGCAAGTCTTCAGATAATCTAAATGTGATAGAATTCTGACTGAATTCAAAATTAGTCCTCTATAACCCTGATAGAATACTCTATTCCTTATTATAGATGGGGATACCGCCTCAAGTTTTATCTTAACCGTTTCCTCGGACTCCTAGAGTGCCTCCGCCCCCAAATCCTCAACGTAACAGGCTATGTCTCTACGGCGAGAACTCCTGTTTAGCTGTGATTGAATCAATAGACGCATTAACAACAGACAATTTTCCCCAGTATGTACTAGGATTTGAGGAGGTAGCAATCCGGACTTGATGCCTGGGACTTTAGCCTACCCAAAATCTTGCCGTTAATCTGGGCAAGGTAAATGTTGCCATCCCTTGAAGGAGCAGGAGATTGATTGAGTTTTTAGTGCGAGTGAATTATGAGTGACGAAGACAAACAACCAAATACTACGTTGCAACAAACAGATGAGCAGAAGGCCGTGAATTCAGATAACCCCGATTTAAATGAGGCAACTTCTGAGGAGGAGGTTGGCACACAACCCGATGTCGAGTCACCATCAACGGCAGAAGCGGCAACCGCTGAAGTGACAACGGAAGCGGCAGAAACTTCGGCCGGACAAGGCGTGGAGAGTGAGTCTGCGGAATCGGACTCTGCCGGATTGCCCGGTCAGCAGGAGGATGTCGCGGTTATCGAAACCTTGCAGCAGGAAAATGAACTCCTCAAAGCTCAACTGGAGGAAGTTAATCAGCAATTTGAAGCCTTTAAAACCCAATCGATGCGGATGGCTGCCGATTTTGATAACTTCCGCAAGCGGACGGCTAAAGAAAAAGAAGATTTAGACCATCAAGTAAAGCGTAATACTCTGGGCGAGTTATTATCCGTGGTCGATAACTTTGAGCGGGCGCGATCGCAAATCAAACCTCAAAATGATGGGGAGATGGCGGTGCATAAGAGTTATCAGGGGATCTACAAACAACTGGTGGAATCCTTCAAACGTCTTGGGGTTTCGCCGATGCGTCCGGAAGGAACAGAGTTTGATCCCAATTTCCATGAAGCAGTGATGCGACAGCCGAGTGAGGAATATGACGAAGGAATCGTCATCGAACAACTGATGCGTGGCTATTTCTTGGGCGATCGCGTATTGCGTCATGCCATGGTTAAAGTTGCTGCGGCTCCAGAGCCCGTGGTAACCTCAGAGGAAGACACCTCGACAGAACCAGAAAGTTAAGCGGCACGGGGATACTCCCCCCTTGGGTGTCCATCTCTAAAACAATCAACCCCAAACAACGGTTGAGCGCACGTCAGGTGAGTTCTGTAGCCACAGATTATCACCTTAAAAAGAAAACCTTACCGATCAGATAGGCCGAAGCGCTATGGGAAAAGTCATTGGCATCGACCTGGGCACAACAAATAGTTGCGTGGCTGTCCTCGAAGGAGGTAAGCCCCTCGTCATTTCCAGTACGGAAGGCGGACGAACCACACCGAGTATTGTGGGATTTGGTAAATCGAATGAGCGCTTGGTTGGTCAACTAGCGAAGCGTCAGGCAGTTCCCAATGCAGAAAATACTGTCCATAGTATTAAACGGTTTATTGGTCGTCGATGGGAGGACACGGTAGAGGAGCGATCGCGAGTTCCCTATAACTGTGTTAAGGGTCGCGACGATACGGTTGATGTCCAGATCCGCTCCCATCAATATACCCCGCAGGAAATCTCTGCCATGATCCTGCAAAAGCTGAAAGCGGATGCCGAAAACTTTCTCGGTGAACCCGTAGAACAAGCGGTGATTACAGTCCCTGCCTATTTTACCGATGCTCAACGGCAAGCGACCAAAGATTCCGGCACCATCGCCGGTTTAGAAGTGCTGCGGATCATCAACGAACCAACCGCCGCAGCATTGGCGTATGGGCTGGACAAGCAAGACGAAGAACACCAAGTTCTCGTCTTTGACTTAGGCGGCGGTACGTTTGATGTCTCGGTGATGCAACTGGGCGACGGCGTATTTGAAGTCAAAGCCACGTCTGGCAACAACCATTTAGGGGGAGATGACTTCGATAACGTAATCGTGCGCTGGATGATTCAGGAGTTCAAGGAACAAGAAGGCATCGACATCGGCGCAGATAAAATGGCGCTACAGCGTTTGCGAGAAGCCGCAGAAAAGGCAAAAATTGAACTCTCTAGCATGTTGAACACCTCGATCAACCTGCCGTTTATTACCGCAGATGAAACAGGTCCTAAACATCTAGAGATGGAATTGTCGCGAGCGAAGTTTGAAGAACTGGCGAGTGACTTAATCAAAGGCACAGTTGAACCCGTAAAACAGTCGCTCAAAGATTGCGAACTTAAGCCTGATGATATTGACCGGATTCTGCTGGTCGGGGGTTCGACTCGCATCCCCGCCGTCCAGAAAGCGATTAGTAAGTTTTTCGGCGGTCGCCAACCCGATAAATCGGTCAACCCCGATGAAGCGGTTGCCCTAGGTGCAGCCATTCAAGGGGGTGTCTTGGGCGGTGAAGTTGAAGACTTGTTGCTACTGGATGTAACTCCATTGTCACTGGGGATTGAAACCTTAGGCGAAGTTTTCACCAAAATTATCGAGCGTAACACCACGATCCCCACCAGTAAATCGCAAATCTTTTCCACGGCGACGGACGGACAAACTTCTGTGGAAATTCACGTCCTCCAGGGTGAACGAGCGATGGCTCGTGATAACAAGAGCCTGGGTAAGTTTCTACTGGCAGGCATTCCTCCGGCTCCCAGGGGTGTGCCTCAAATTGAGGTATCCTTTGATATTGATGTTAATGGAATTCTGAACGTCTCAGCGGCGGATAAAGGCACAGGACGAGAGCAAAGCATCCGGATTACCAACACTGGTGGATTAAATACTGGTGAAGTGGAACGGATGCGCCAAGAAGCCGAGCAATTTGCCGAAGAAGACCGCCGTCGGATGCAACTGGTGGAACTGAAAAATCAAGCCGAAAGCCTCTTCTACAGTTACGAATCGACCCTAAAAGACAATGCCGATTTGGTACGCGAGGACTTGAAGGCGCAGGGAGAGAAGAAAAAGCAACAGCTACAAGCTGCACTCAAAAACCCCTCGATTGCAGTGGAGGACGTTAAACAGCAACTGGAAGATTTCCAACAAACCCTGTTTACCATTGGTGCAGCCGTCTACCAAGAGAGTGCGCCCGATTTGGAACCCGATGAGATTAGCGAAAGCGAGGAGGAACTTGCCTCACCTGTAGAAGTGAGTGAACCTTCTGAGTCGGAACCCGAAGAAGAAGAGTTAATTCTGAACTTTGATGATGAAACAGTAAATAATACTGACTATGAAACAGTTGACTAAGGCAATGCCTACCTAAATGTAAGTAGTAATTCGCTGGTTTTTTATCCAAAATGGATAGACATGCAGGTGATCCGGATATCAGCCCTCGGTGGCGATAAAGCCGATTCTCTGTACAAACTATCCCGATTAACCCACCTCCATAACGTAATCCAACCCTCCCGCATTGCTCTATGCCTGACTACTATGAGACTCTCGGCGTCTCTCGCGACGCTGACAAAGAAGAAATAAAGCGGGCTTACCGTCGCCTTGCCCGAAAGTACCATCCCGACGTTAACAAGGAACAAGGAGCGGAAGAGCGATTTAAAGAAATTAATCGAGCTTACGAAATCCTTTCCGAACCCGAAATGAAGGCACGATACGACCGCTTTGGCGAAGCGGGTGTATCCTCAGGTGCTGGTGCTGGAGCCGGCTATGCCGATTTTGGGGATATGGGTTTTGCTGATATTTTTGAAAGCTTCTTCAGCGGTTTTGCTGGGGGTATGGGTCAGCAAACGGGACGTCGGCGTGGTGGACCGACGCGAGGGGATGACCTACGCCTAGACTTGAAGCTAGAATTTCGGGAAGCTGTATTCGGTGGGGAAAAGGAAATTCGCATTCCTCACCTGGAAAACTGTAATACCTGTAACGGTACGGGGGCTAAACCGGGAACTCGACCCCGTACCTGTTCGACCTGTAGCGGCTCAGGACAAGTGCGTCGCGCTACTCGTACCCCCTTTGGCAGTTTCACGCAAGTGTCAGTCTGTCCAACCTGTAACGGCGAAGGACAGGTGATTGAAGATAAGTGTGAAACCTGTGGGGGAGCAGGTCGCAAACAAGAAACCAAAAAGCTAAAAATTACGATTCCGCCCGGTGTGGATAATGGCACTCGGCTACGGGTGTCTAAAGAAGGAGATGCTGGATTACGCGGGGGTCCTCCAGGCGATTTATATGTCTACCTCTTTGTTGAGGAAGATGCGGAATTTCAGCGGGATGGAATTAATGTTCTGTCGGATCTGAAAATTAGCTATTTACAAGCTATTTTGGGCTGTCGCCTCCAGGTTAATACTGTTGATGGTCCGGTGGAGTTGAAGATTCCCCCCGGAACCCAACCGAATACGGTATTAACGTTGGAAAATAATGGGGTGCCAAAATTAGGGAATCCGGTGAGTCGGGGTGATCATTTGATTACGATTCAAATTGATATTCCCAGCCGAATCACAGCGGAGGAACGGGAGTTGCTGGAGAAGCTGGCAAAAATTAAAGGCGATCGCACGGGTAAAGGAGGGCTAGAAGACTTTTTGGGAGGACTGTTTCGCGGATGAGTAAGCCCACGGGATCGACAATTAATCAGACACCTGATGCTCAACTGGATTTGCGAGGAACACCTTGTCCGATTAACTTTGTGCGGACTAAGCTACGTCTAGAACAAATGACGCCCGGTTCTTTATTAGAAGTCTGGCTTGATCCAGGGGAACCCATTGAACAGGTTCCCGATAGTCTGACGATGGCAGGGTATCCGATTGAGGCACTCGAAGATCACACAGACTACTTTGCCCTAAGAGTACGGCGTCCGCAAGCTTCTGCATGAGCGAAGTAGTCGATATCCCACCGTATGAATTATCTGCCCCCTTATTGGGGACAGTTCTAGCAGTTCAGGCGAATTTCTATCAGGTTCGATTAGAGTCTAATTGTGATCAAGAAGACGTAGCATGCTACGTCTCTACACTATTATGTACCCGTCGTTCCCGATTGAAAAAAATTGGTCAACGGGTGATGGTGGGCGATCGCGTGGTCATCGAGGAACCCGACTGGACAGGAAATCGAGGTGCGATCGCAGAAGTTCTTCCTAGGATTACTCAACTGGATCGTCCTCCTGTTGCCAATGCTGAACAAATTCTCTTAGTTTTTGCTTTAGCAGAACCTAACTTGGATGCCTATCAACTGAGTCGCTTTTTAGTCAAGGCAGAATCGACGGGTTTCCGGGTATGTTTGTGTCTCAATAAAAGTGATTTAGTCACCCCAGAAGCCCAACAGCAGTGGCAACAGCGTTTGAACGCCTGGGGATACCAACCCCTATTTATCAGCGTTTACAATAATATCGGTTTAGCCGAACTTAGCGATCGCTTAAACCAGAAAATTACCGTCTTAGCTGGATTGTCTGGAGTCGGAAAATCCAGTTTAATTAACCAACTTGCCCCTGACGTTAACCTGCGCGTGGGAGAAGTAACCGGAAAATTAGGACGGGGACGCCACACCACCCGCCATGTGGAATTATTTGAGTTACCCCAAGGGGGTTTATTGGCAGATACGCCGGGATTTAATCAGCCTGACTTGGATTGTACGCCCACTGATTTAATTCATTATTTTCCCGAAGCGCGACAACGGTTAGCCTTAGCCAGTTGTCAATTTAGTGATTGCTTACATCGCGATGAACCTAACTGTGCGGTACAGGGAGACTGGGAACGCTATGATCATTATCTGGGGTTCTTAGCCGAAGCGATCGCACGTCAAGAACGGTTGAACCAACAAGCTGATCCAGAGTCAACTCTCAAGGCAAAAACAAAAGGAAAGGGACAAACTGAGTACGAACCCAAGTTACAAACCAAGAAATATCGGCGGCGTTCTCGGCGAACTCAACAGCAGGATTTAGAGGAACTCTATCAAGAAATGGAAGATTTATAACTGAGTATTTGCCTCTGACTCATTCTCAACTGAGAGTTTACCGGGAAGAAGAATTTTATTGGATGGTGTATGATCAGGGTGATTTTGAGCCAAAAATTGCCGTAATTGTACCATTAAGTTAGTGTTATACTGAGGATATTCTTGATAGTTAGATGAAGGGCTAGAATAAGAGACCAGGAATATTAATGCTGGAAAAGTCAGGAAAAGACTTGTATACGCAACTCCCATAGGGCTAAGTAATTTTTTAAAGTTATTCAAATTATTTTTTAGCATATCAGTTATCTTTATTGTTGATAAAAGTCACTTTTTTGGGCTATATGCTCTGCCTAGCCTCCGTATATTAATCCTAATTCTCTATTCATAGCGTCTACCCCAAGTTTCAAGTTTAAATTAAATATTTATATCTATAGACAGATGGAATATTTCTTTAACTCTGAATGGCTTACAGCAGATTTCAGGTTTATGAGGTACAGCCTTAAGCTGAAGTTCCCCGACTTCTCCAAGAAGTCGGGGATCTGTCTATGTGTTTCCCTTTCCTTACCAATCTACTTATTCAGCAGTCCCTAACTTAGTCCCACAAATTTTGCAAAACTGAGCATCAGAATCATGAAAAGGTAAACCACACCCGCCACAGACTTTCTCCACTTGGTTAGCCGTTTTAAGTAAGTGCTTGACTAAATCGCCCAATTGCCAAGGAATCAGAGCAATGCCTGTCAAAATCATCAGCACTGTTAGTAATCGACCCCCTTCTGAAATTGGTGTGAGGTCACCAAATCCAACGGTGGTCATCGTTACTACAGCGAAATAGAAGGCATCTAAAAATGTCTTGAATTTTTGAGGATTTATTCCATGTTCAACTTGATAAATTAATCCTGAGTAAACAAATATTATGGTGAACAATGTAAATAATATTCGAGCTAAGATAATGGCATCTTGATTGCTAAGTCTAAAAATATAAATTTTAAAGGTAAGGAAACGAATTAACCGTAAGATCCGAAACCAACGGAAAATTAAAATAAATCGGATATCCGTCACGCCAATAAAGAAAGGCACGATCGCGATTAGATCGATAAGCGAAACAGGGCTAAAAAAGAAATTAAGTTTAGAGTCAGCAACCCAAAATCGTAGTAAATACTCGGCAACAAAAACAATTAAGATAATTCGGTCAAGAATATCTAGACTTAGGCGAAGCAGCGGGGGTATGGGATAAGTCTCTGACACAAAAATTGCTGAAGATAAGAGAATTAACCCCATGATCAGCAAATTAACCCGCCTACCCACAGGCGATTCAATATCTTCTACGTAAAGAGCAATCGTTTGTCGCAAATTATCGGGCATTAATCTGGCACTAGCAAAGGAAAGTTAAAGACTGGAGTTGAGGTATTTACCAAGATGCCCTCAATCAAACCCAACCGATTCAGCACTAACTTAAATTGTAAGATAGACCCCTATCTGTATGAGGCTCGAATTGCGTCCGCCCGACAATCTCGCAACCAGAGCTGCACGGCTCGACCCATAATACCATTGCTACTCTCTCGTGGCGGCGTGGGTGGGCGTTCTGGTGAAGGTGAACCTAGGCGCGTAAACATCAGAGCCAAACGCCATCCACTATCGGTATTGGTTAAAAATAGCCAGTGAAAACTCTCTCGTTCGATCACACCTCCCTGGACATATTGGCGTTCTAGAGTGGTGAAAAACACTTGCTGTGGGGGTTCTACGTTTGCAGTCGTCACAGAATTATAGGAACCCGGACCAAGGGTCAGGGGTTGAAATTCCGCTCGCCCTGCCACGATTATATATAGATCGATATCGATGTCCTCATTTACAGGTCGCGATCGCTGAATCACCCGATTCGCGTAGTTAGGTAAATCCCGCAGCATCAAAGAGGTTAAGGTTTCTAGATCAGCCGGACAAGTCGCCGATTGAGCTAGAAGTGTGGGTGTAGGGGGACAGGGGTGCAGGAGCGCAGGGGTACAGGGGAGGACTCTTGGCTTTGTCGGTTTCATTCTCAGCGTTTGTGAGCCGAGGATATAATCGGTGTTAAATGTCCCACCATCCATCTGAAATCCCAGCCAACAGGCAATTGTTAAGCATTGGAGCAACTTAAGACTCATAAGGAGTTACAAGAGACTTTGCCAAGAAACTATTTCGACCCAAAAAATAGAATAGTGCGATCGCTAAACGATCAGGGAATTCATTAATAATTCGGCTACTTTAGTTAAAAGGACAAAAAGCATGAAAATTGACACTGACGGGAAAATTACTATCCCTCCAGACATTCAAAACAAGCTTGGGTTTCGACCAGGGACAGAAATTCAATTTGAAGTAATAGGGAATACCTTGCACATTCGCAAGCCTCAAGGCTTTAGCCGAGGAAAACAAATAATTACTGCCATTCGTGGTAAAGCCACTAACCGACTGACAACTAATGACATTATGCAACTAACTCGCGAAAACCGATGAGCGAAATTTTGGTAGATAGTAATGTCATTTTGGATATTCTCACCGAAGATACTCAATGGTTTGACTGGTCATCGCAAATGCTAACTGACTACGCCAATCAGGGAGATTTAGTGATTAATCCGATCATTTACGCCGAAATATCGATTGGGTTCAATCAACCCCAAGAAGTTGAAGACGCTTTACCAGAAGATTTTTTTCGTCGAGATCCCCTACCCTATTCAGCCGCTTTTCTAGCAGGACAAAGCTTTTTGGCATATCGGCGACATGGAGGTGAACGGCGATCGCCACTTCCTGACTTTTATATCGGTGCCCATGCTGTCATAGCAAATATGCCTCTGCTTACCCGTGATGTCAATCGTTATCGTACATATTTTCCATCCGTTCAACTCATTACGCCATAGGTATCTAGCTTATGATTATAACGATATCAGTGCAAAGCGCTATAACTCGTCGCAAATTCTTTGCCAAGCTGCAACGGGGTCAGGCGCAGCCGTGATGGGACGTCCAATCACCAGGTAATCAGCGCCCGCTTTCAGAGCATCTGCTGGTGTCATCGAGCGCCGTTGATCGCCCTGTTCCGACCAACTGGGACGGACGCCGGGACAAACGAGGAGAAAGTCATCCCCACATATTTGGCGAAGCTGAGACACTTCTTGAGGCGAACAAACTGCACCATTTAATCCGGTTTCTTGTGCCAAAAGTGCCATCTGTAGGGCGTATTCAGGTAACTCAATCGGAACTTTTAAATCAAAGGCTAAATCTCGTGAGTTCAAACTGGTGAGTAGGGAAATAGCAATTAACTTCGGTGGTGAACAAGCGGCGGCTTCTGCTCCTTCCTTCGCTGCTGCTACCGCTCCTTTGAGCGCCATACGCCCTGCTACTGCATGAATTGTCAGTAAATCTACCCCGTATCCAGCAGCCGCCCGTGTTGCCCCAGCTACCGTATTGGGAATATCGTGAAACTTGAGATCTAAAAATATCCGTCTTTGCCGATCTTTGAGAATCTGAAGAATCGCGGGTCCACTGCTGACAAATAGTTCCAGTCCGACTTTCCAGAACCTCACCTGCGGTAATTGTTCCACGAGGGCGATCGCTTGGGCTTCGGTTGGTACATCTAAGGGGACGATAATCCGCTCGGCTACTGACATGGAAAATGCTTGTTGATAAGTAGCCACAGATTATCCCATTTTTATTTAACCGCGCAACTTATGCAATCTCAAAAGGCGTTCTGACCACCTTGGTGAAGCACTTTTGAGCAATCAGTGCAGGTTTTGTTGAGTCGTTATCGCTAAATCCGTCCCTACAATTGAATAAGGGCGGGTTTTGTTGAGCCGTTATTGGTGAGTTGTAGACCGGAGCGTCTAAACCCGCCCCTACAATTTACACCCATAGATAGTTTAAGGGGAAAGAAATTTCTTTCCCCTTTTTTGGTAGTTATATGCGTGAAGTGTCTCTCCCTAATAGGGAAAAGACTTCTCCCGACCCACAGGCATATAGCCTGTTTTGTACGAAACTATTGAGGAACGATACTCAGTTCCGAGGCACCGCTTTACAGGAATCCGACTCCCTCGGACGTTCGTTCTCTTCTCAGTATAGCAAAGATAGTTGGATCTATGCTTTTTGCTGTTCTTTCTATGTTTTTTAGCGCTAAGTAATGGCTCTGCCTTCTGCATAAATGCTCGATAAAAAAGCCATTCCTAGAAAAACCCATAGCAGTATTAGCGGCAATAATGGTGACATGAGCGAACCTCCTCTGGAACACACAGTCTGATTATCTTTATAATACCACTTGCTCCACGGATTAAATTGACAAATTTGTCAATTTGCGCTACATCCCAGCTTCCCCCGCTCCTCCTGCTTGCACGCCCGGGTCAAAAACTTTTGCTGTTATGCGCTAGCTGCTGAGGATGTCAACCGCACCGATTTCTTTTTCCCTACCTGTAAAACCTTGCCCTCTAAAGCCTCTGGGGAATCAAAGGAGCAGTCTACATCCGTAATCCGATCGCCCTCTAGTTTCACACCGCCACCTTTAATCTGTCGCCGCCCTTCGCCACTACTACTGCACAACCCACTGACATTAAGAATATAAAACAACTTAGCGGGAAACTCGACTTGGGAGAGGGAAAATTCGGGGATAGCCCCCCCGCCTTTTGCCTCATCTGCTTCCTTTTGACCATGATATTGGGTAACAATTGTCCAAGCCAGGAGTTGTTGGCGATCGCGGGGATTTGCCGGGAGTTCCGCTAAGGGTAAGTCAGTGAGTAGCTCAAAATACTCCTCCAACAGATTATCCTTCGTCCCTTCCAGCTTCTGATACATGGGTTGAGCCGCCTCCCGCAACCCCACATAATTGTTCAGCGACTTCGACATTTTCAGCACGCCATCTGTACCAATTAAAATCGGCAGCAGTAATCCAAACTGGGGGGTTTGACCAAAATGCCGTTGTAAATCTCGCCCCACCGCAATATTAAATTTTTGATCCGTTCCGCCTAACTCCACATCCGCCTGAACCGCCACCGAATCATACCCTTGCATCAAGGGGTAGAGAAACTCATGTAGGTAAATGGGGTTTTCCTGTTTAAATCGTTCCGCAAACCCCTCCTTCGCTAGCATCTGCCCCACCGTCATCGTGGCTAACAAATCGAGAATCTCTGCCAAATCCAACTTACTTAACCATTCCGAGTTATAGCGAATTTCCAGGCGTCCTGGTGTTTCAAAATCTAAAATCGGACGCACCTGATCCAAGTAGGTTTGGGCATTTTGCTGCACCTGTTCGTCAGAAAGATGCTTCCGGACTTCCGACTTACCACTTGGATCACCGATTCTTGCGGTAAAATCGCCAATAATTAGGACAGCCGTATGACCCGCATCCTGAAACGCCCGTAATTTCCGTACAGGAATACTATGACCCAAGTGGATATCTGTCCCCGTCGGGTCAATTCCCAACTTGATCCGCAAGGGATGCTCAGTTTGGAGAATCCGTTGCTCTAGGTTCTCACTCGGGTCTTGAGAATCCGGTTGGTTGGGAAAAATGTCACTAACACCTCGGTATAACCAAGATAATGACTGAGACATTGTGTTTAAAGAGTTTGACATTCGTCTGGGAAATCTTTCAGGATTAACGTGCAGGAGAATGGCAGATGTTTAACTGCTGAGGGGTTTGGGGAGCGATAAGTCCCACGATTAGCGTTGGGATGCTTCGACAAGCTCAGCAACACCATGGATTCCCCAAGTCAATTGAGTGGGATTCAATATCCCCGAAATTGACATTTACCACTTCAATGATAATGTGGTAGAACCTACCTATGATTCTAAACCACACCTACCGCCTATATCCTGATAACCAACAAGCCCAACTTCTAGATGAGTGGTTGGAAACATTGCGGGTGTCCTACAACTATGCGTTGCGGGAAATCAAAGACTGGATTGCTTCTCGCAAGTGTCCAATGGATAGGTGTAGTTTGGAGTTTGAGTATATCATGAGTGCCGATTATCCCTTTCCTAGCTACCACCAACAACAAAACAATCTACCTAAAGCTAAGAAGGAATTTCCACGACTCAAATCTGTTCCCTCCCAAGTCTTGCAGACTAACATTAGAAGGTTACATGATGCTTGGGACTTCTTTAGGGAGAGGGGTTATGGATTCCCCCGCTTCAAGAAAGTGGGACAAATGAAGTCGATGTTATTCCCACAATTCAAGACCAACCCAGTTACAGGTTGGCACATCCAACTGCCAAAATTAGGGAAAGTGGAAATCAACTTGCATCGACCTATCCCTGACGGATTTGTGGTTAGGCAAGTACGGGTAGTCAAAAAGGCAATGGGATGGTTTGCAGTAATTACTCTGTACTCAGATCTGGAAATTCCAGATCCTTCACCTCATGGTCACGCCATTGGGGTGAGTAACTGTAACCAAAACCCTTGACACATCTACCCATTGTTGCCCATTTATTGGTAAGGTTCTATCCGGAGAGAGTTGACTGAGGTGATATAAAATAAGACGAACATTGAGAGGTCGAATCAATGGCTACTA
>NZ_JAVJQP010000196.1:0-27086 GCF_040218875.1 Coleofasciculus sp. D1-CHI-01 | reverse complement strand
AGAAAACCGAGACTTGTCAAAAACAGGCATATTGAATGCCTATTTTTGACTTGGGGGAGTGAAGGCATCCCCGCCCTGCTACACTTCGTTCCGCTGAGGACGGGGTTCTATTGCTCCCCCTTTCCCCCCACGTTTCGATAGATAGATAGTAGGATGAATAGTAGTTTGCTGTGATGGCATGAGTTCCGGTCATTGTGTGAGTACGTGCAAACACTGTTCGACTGGTAGGGAATCACCGTCCTTGTAGGGCGGTGAGGATGTCAAAATATAGCAGAGGCACAATTTCCGACGGAAGCAGAACGGATTCGACGCATTGGACAAGTGGCTGGATGGACAGGTGAAGTCGTAATTGCGTCGCCATCCCTGATGTCAGATAGTTGGAGTTTGCCCTACAATTTAGAACAGCATTGGGTGGTCGATTCTACCCGCATCCGCCAGGAATTGGGTTATGGTGAACCCGTCCTTTTAGCAGAAGCACTCTCAGCGTACCATTGAGTGGGAAGGAAGTCACTCGTCTGAAACTGTTTCCCCAACAGCAGCACCAGAATTGCTGGACTATGATACTGAGGATGCAATCCTAGCTCAATTGGCAGCGATTAGGAGTTTGTACAACGGCGATTGCGTTAAAACAGGAGTAAACCCCTGCCCTAGTAACAATGAACCAGCCCAAAAATCTCGGTCTGGAGAATTCCAATCATTTTTTGATAGTGAATCATTCGCCTAAATTATCCCCGGAGTCGGACAAACTAAGCACAGAGACATTAGATTCAGGTGTCTCGCCTGAACCATCCAAATCATCAATGACATCGGCTTTAGATATCCCATCCGAAAAGCCAAAATTATCAATGACTGAAAAATGTGGGTTAAATAATCAGTTATCAATTGTTGATCCGCGTCGTCGGAATGGTTTAATTATCTATAAACGTTATCACGCCGAGTTTGCTGGACCCGGTGCCGCCGTCGGTGGAATATTTGATCATGATTGTCGGCAAGTGATACCTGTGGGGGATATGATGTTGCTCACTCCAGAATCAGCCGATGAGCGAAAACGTGCTTGTTTAATTCGCCGCCAGTGGGCGCAACTGACGATACAAATAACCAATCATCCCACATCAGCCAAACGTGCCCAGAAGATTCTGAGTCAGTTTGAGGGCTTTTTTGATGCCGAAACAATTGCCCAAATACCTGACGAAGCCTTTGCCCTATTGGTGGGTGTATTTCCTTATACAATTCAGATGATTCGAGATTCGCCAAGGAACTAATAATGCTTCAGATGAGGATATTACGTTTTGTCAATATTGGACTCATCCTAATCAAGCACCAATGATACAACTTACTGTCTGAGTTAAAACATTAGTAAACTCATGACAGAGTAACCATGAACCATTCCCCCAATCCAGTTCGGGAGAGTTTCAATCCTTCCTGGATAGTAAATTCTTCACCTAAATTATCCTCGGAATCGGAAACTCTAAGTACAGAAACATCAGGTTCAGGTTATCCACCCAAACCCCCTAAAGCATCAATGATTGAAGAGTTTGGCTTCAATAATCAGTTATTAGTTGTTGATCCGCGTCGCTCGAATACTGGTGTAATTCTATGTAAACGGCATCACGCCGAATTTGCGGGACCCGGTGCTGCTTTCGGGGGAATATTGGATCAGGATTGTTGGAAGGTAATCCTTGTGGGTGATCTAAAGCTGCTTACTCCCCAATCAGCCGAGGAGCGACAACGAGCTTATTTAATTCGCCGCCAGTGGGCGCAACTGATCAGGCTAATAACGGATCACCCAACACCAGCCAGACGCGCACAGAATATTTTGAGTTACTTTAGGGAAGTTTTTAACACCGAAACGATTGCCCAAATGCCAGACGAAACCCTTGCTCTTTTGGTAGAAGCCTTTACGCTGTTGGCTGGGGTGTTGCCTCATACCATTCAGATGATCATCCGAGATTGGCTAAGGAATCATTCCTTAATCGTGAATTATTCGCCTAAATCATTTCCGGAATCGGGAAATCCAAGTACAAAAATATCGGGTTCAGGTAATCCACCACAATCACCTAAAAAGTCGCCAATAGTAACAATGCCTGAAATTTTTTGGGGGTTAAATAAGCAGTTATTAATCGTTAATTCGCGTCGTCGAAATGGTTTAATTCTCTATAAGCGCTATCATGCCGAGTTTGCTGGACCCGGTGCTGCTGTCGGGGGCAGATTTGATCAGGATTGTCGGCTCGTGATATCTGTGGGAGATCTGAATTTACTCACTCCAGAATCAGCTGATGAGCGAAAACGTGCTTGTTTAATTCGCCGCCAATGGGTGCGGTTAACTATGCAAATAACCAATAACCCAATACCTGAACAACGAGCCCAGACAATTTTGAATCAGTTTTTGGGCTTCTTTGGCGCTGAAACAATTTCCCGAATGCTAGATGAAACCTTTGCCCTGTTGATAGAAGCCTTAGCCCTGTTGGTTGGGGTATCTCCTCATACCGTTGAGATGGTAATCCGAGATTGGTTGGAAAAGAGTGACCAATGACCACGGAACGAATTGTCAAAAGTGGCTCAGGTTGGCGTCTAGGTTGGAATGCTCAGGCCACTCATTATCAGGGGTTAGTGGGTACCGATGAGTGGGCAATCGAGCTGACTCAGGCGGAGTTAGACGATTTTTGTCGATTGTTAGCACAGCTTGCTCAAGCCATTGAAGACATCGCTTATGAGTTGGTCGATGAGGAGAAAGTCACCTGCGAAGCCGAAAGTGACTTGCTCTGGATGGAAGTCGAAGGTTATCCTTCTGCCTATACGCTACGCTTCATTTTGAACCGGGAACGTCGTTGTGAGGGGAGTTGGCAAGCCCAAGCTGTTCCCGGTTTACTGCAAGCGGCTCAGTCTCTACAAGTATTTTGATACCAAATCCGCCTTTGTGTGTAGGGGCGACCCGCTTGCATAAATGATGAATCTTATGATAACCTAGGAAAGGTTTCACGGGGCGTAGCGCAGCTTGGTAGCGCACCACTTTGGGGTAGTGGGGGTCGTGGGTTCAAATCCCGCCGCTCCGATCGCAAAACCAAAATTGACCCTAGAGATTTTGATGTCTCTAGGGTTAATTCTTAGGTTAGGGCTTCATGACGCAAACCGCAAAACCTTACAAAGCCTTAACAAAAAAAGTCCCCAGTTCTGTCCTTGAATGGCGATAATAGAAACGCGGCAGTAATAGCGATCTCCGCAGTGTACATCAATCCGATTCAAGAGAGGCGTGAGCAATGGCAACGTTAACCATGTCCCAGTGTGATTTGTCGGCTTTCACGAAACAGGATGTTGCTAAATTAGCAGGACGTTTAGAACAGGACGAATATGAAAATGCGTTTGCGGGACTAGATGACTGGCATTTGCTGCGGACGCTAGCCTTCCAACGTCCGGAGTTGGCAGAACCCTACCTCTACTTGCTAGACCTAGAAGCGTATGATGAAGCGTGAATGAGTCTAAGCGAGTATTGATAGGTATAGGCGGTGGTATCGCCGCCTATAAAGTTTGTCAGGTTATTTCCACTCTGTTTCAGGCTGGGGTGCAAGTTCGGGTGATTCTCACCCAAGCCGCTCAAGAATTTATCACCCCCCTGACTATTTCCACCCTCTCGCGCCATCAGGCGTATACCGATCGCGTATTTTGGCAACCGATTCACGATCGCCCCGTTCATATTGAGTTGGGTGAATGGGCTGATTTATTCGTGATTGCCCCGCTTACCGCCAACACGTTGGGCAAATTAGCTCACGGTTTAGCGGATAATTTATTAACCAATACCGTTCTCGCCTCCCATTGTCCCGTACTCCTTGCCCCAGCGATGAATACGGATATGTGGGAACAGCAGGCGGTACAACGGAATTGGCAGCAAGTTTTGAGCAATTCCAGGTATCATAGCGTCGGACCCGGTGTCGGACGATTGGCGTGCGATCGCGTCGGTGCGGGACGATTGGAAGAACCCTCAGAGATTCTGAGTGCCATTTATTCGGTGTTATATACAGGCGGTAAGCAGGATTTAGTCGGCAAACAGGTGTTAATTAGTACCGGTGGCACCAGAGAACATTTAGACCCTGTACGCTTTATTGGCAACCCCTCTACAGGTAAGATGGGACTGGCATTAGCAAAAGCCGCCAAACATCGCGGCGCACGAGTCGTATTAGTCCATGCACCCATAACTGAACCCATTCCCCCCGATATTCAGGCAATTTCCGTTGTCAGTGCGGCTGAAATGCGTCAGGTCATGTTCGCCTATTTCCCCGAAGCCGATCTGGTAATTATGGCAGCCGCCGTCGCCGATGTCAAACCTGCTGATCATACTTCAGAGAAATTACCCAAAGCCCAGCTTCCCACTGCCTTAGCTTTAGAACCTGTACCCGATATTTTGGCAGAGTTAGGACAGCGCAAACAAGCCCATCAACAGTTAATCGGGTTTGCAGCACAAACTGGCAATATTGTCAAGCCCGCCTTAGAAAAATTAAACGCCAAGAATTTAGACGCGATCGCCGCCAATCCCATTGACCAGCCGAATGTGGGATTTGCCAGCGAGACCAATCAAGCCATTTTCATCGATAAACAGGGACGCCAGGAGTCGGTTCAACCGTGCAGCAAACTTGAACTCGCCCACGCCTTGCTTAATTTTATTAGCTCGTGTTTGTAGTAGGCACTTTAGTGCCTCAAAAGGCTGATTTTTCCAGCACTAAAGTGCTGACTACGAACAGCCTTATTCATGAATATCTCGTCCTTCAGCAATCAGTAAAACCACTTTTCCGGCTTCATCTTTTAACGGTTTAAGCGAAAAATCTATACGAATCATCACACGTTCCGGTTTCCGAAACTGAACGTCCTGTCGCACCAAATCACCGTTAGCCGCCTTTTTAATCGCCGCTTTCAACCACTCCTGTATAGAGGGGCAGTGATTCCAACACTCCAGTTTCCATACAGGTAAACCTAACAAATCATCTAATTTATAGCTACTCGCATTTAATGCCGTTTCATTGATATCCACAATCAGTCCTTCTGGAGTCAGCAACATCATGGATTGAAAGGTTTGATTGAAAATTCCCCGGAAACGTCGTTCACTATCCTGGAGTTTTTTGAGAATTTGTCCCCGTTCAATCCCGTAACGAATCGTTTTCACTAATAAGGGAATTGTAATATCATCCTTAAGTAAATAATCTTGCGCCCCATGCGCCATTGCTCCTAGGGCTAATTCTTCGTCATTGGCTCCCGTTAACACAACAATGGGCAGATGAGGAATCGCCTCTCGAAATTCAGTAACGGTTTCTAAGCCATCAGCATCAGGAAGATTCAGGTCTAACAAAACTACATCAATGGGGAGATTCGTACAACTCTCAATCGCATCAGCGAGTCGTTCAACATGATGAAGTTGCCATTCGCTTGGGTCTAAACGAGAAAATCGATGACGCTGCAAGCGAGCATCACTAGGGCTATCCTCCACTAATAGGACATGAATTAGTTGTTTGTCCATAGGACTGGTATCACTCCGAGGGCAATTGAACCGCCGCTAACCAAAATTCTTCCAATAGTTGAACCATTCGCATAAACTGTTGAATATCAATAGGTTTGGTAATATAGCAGTTGGCATTCAGTTCATAAGACTTGAGTATATCCTCTTCATCCTCTGAAGTTGTGAGAACGATCACTGGAATCCGTTTGAGCGTGGGGTCTGATTTGATCGAGGTTAATACTTCTTGACCATCCATTCCCGGTAAATTCAGATCCAAAACAATCAAATCCGGACGGGGACTGTTCGTATAATCCCCCTGCTGGAGTAAGTAGTCTAGGGCTGTTTCCCCATCTTCCACCCAACGCAGGTTGTTGGCAATTTTAGCTTGCTTAAAGCTGATCTGGATCAGATTCGCGTCACTGGGGGAATCTTCCACCAGTAAAATTTCAATGGGTCTAAATCTATAATGGCTGCTCATAGCGAGGATATCAAACAGGGAAGGGTCAAGAAAAATGTGCTACCAACTCCAGGTTGAGATTCCACCCAAATCTGTCCACCGTGGCGTTCGACAATTTTCTTACAAACGGCTAAACCAATACCCGTACCCGAAAACTCGCGCCGGGTATGGAGACGTTTGAAGATGACAAAGATACGGTCGAGGTATTTGGGTTTAATCCCAATTCCATTATCCTTTACCTGAAAGAGCCATGCATTCTCTATTAATTGTGCCTCAATCTGGATGTGAGGTGGGCGATCGCGGCAGAATTTGATCGCGTTTGCGATCAGATTTTGAAACAGTTGGATCAGTTGAGTGGGATCAGCCTGAACCGTGGGGAGGGAATCGTAGGTAATCGTCGCTTGGCTTTGTGCGATCGCCACCTGTAAATTCTCAGTCACCTGACGTAGGATGGTATTACAATCGGTCGGTTTCCCCTCTGGTGGACGAGTCCCTAGGCGAGAATACATCAGCAAGGCTTGAATTAACTGGCGCATTCGGGTTGCACCATCAATGATAAACGCCATATAGTCTTGGGCGGATTCATCAAGTTGATCGAGGTAGTCTTGTTGTAAAAGTTGGGTATAACTTGCCACAGCGCGTAACGGTTCCTGCAAATCGTGGGAAGCAATATAGGCAAATTGTTCCAATTCTTGATTAGAACGTTGTAGTTCCTGGGTGAGTTCTTTAAGTTTTGCTTCCGCCTCACGACGTTCAGAAATTTCCGTCTGTAAGATAGTATTCATCGTCGTTAAAGCTTGGGTGCGTTCTTCCACTTGCCGTTCTAATTCTGATCGCGCATTTTGTAAGATATGTTCCGCTTGTTTTTGCAGGGTGATATCTTGAGACATTACCATCCCGGCAAAAATTTCACCCCGCTCATTTTTCACCGGCAGGGTATAGATTTGATGGGTGCGATCGGCAAATGTAATTTCCGATACCCTGGTTTCTCCGGCTAAGGCTGACTGATACAGGGGTTCGATTATTTTACAAACATCGGGTGATAAAACCTCTGTAATCGTTTTTCCTTTTAACTGTTCCGGTTCAAAACCGCCAGCCCTTACCCCCTCCCCTTCTACTAACAAGAAGCGTAACTCTCGATCAAATAATAAAACACTGCCATTAGGAAAGTTTTGTGTCAGGGTTCGATAAAGTCCCTCACTTTTACGTAAAGCTGCGTCTGTGCGTTGGCGTTCGGCAATTTCCGCTTTTAATGAATGATTAAGTTCCGCTTGTTTTTGCCACAGACGAGCATTTTCAATCGAAATCGCGGCTTGGGCGGATATTAGATTTAAGAGTTCAACTCTTGCGGGCGTAAATGCCGCGATCGCTAAATTGTTTTCTAGATAAAACAGTCCAATTAATTGTCCTTGATTTAGCAGTGGCGCACAGACGATAGATTTGGGTTGATTTTGCTGAATATAGGCATCGTTAATAAATCTATCCTCAGACGTGGCATCATTTAAGACTAAAATTTCTTGCGTCCGGCTGACATAATGAATAATCGCGGTGGGAATATCTTGGCTGGTTTCTAAGGGAATCGATTGCAAGACAGCAATACTATCCAAATCCCCTCGACAAATTGCTTCAATCCGTAACTGTCCCTGCCAATCCAAGAGTAAAACGCCTTGTGTCGCCCCAGCATTTTCTATTAAAAGCTTCATTAAGCTAATCAGCAACTTATCGAGGGCAATTTCACTGGAAAGCGCTTGGAATGTTTTAATAATTGTGGTCAAGTCTAGCACAGCGGCAAGATGACTCCCCGATACTGAGTCTGTATTTGAATTGGTAAGTGTATCTTTGATATTAACCGAGGTTAAGGCGTCGGTAAATAAGCCAGGATAAGTCTTCTCTAAATCTTCAACCTTTCGCTTAGCACCCCAATGTTGATAGCCATGGCGTGCTTTTTGCATGTAGAGTTGAGCAAACTTTACCTTGCCTTTACTCAACCAAAACTTAGCGGCTAATTCATTTGCTAAAGCCTCATGGTGAATAAACCCATTGGTTTTGGCTAAATCAATGGCTTGATCATAGAAGTCCATTGCTTTTTCCGTTTGACCAGAAATCCGTGCCATTTCTGCATTGATTAATACATAGTTATGCCGAAAGTTTTCTGGACAATTATCTGCCCAACCTTTCATCTGAGCTTGAGCAATAATCAATGTTTGCCAGTAATCAGCTTGTTGACTCTCCGCCGCCTGAGGATAGAGTGCAGTTAAAATCAGAGATATATAAAAATTATGTTCAGCTTGGATGTATAAACCACGAATAAAGGGCAGGTATTTTTCGGCTGATTTAATGCAATTAAGTGCTGCTTCGGGTTGGTTGTAGAGATAGAGAACCCAGGCTTTAATACTGTAAAATGTACAAAGACCACCAAACGTCTGATAAGTATGGCAGGTGGCTAAATAATTGGCTTCACTCATCTCATCAGTATCAAATACCTCTTTAGCTTCCGTTCGTCCACATAAATTCCAAATAGGCAGTTTACAGGCTAAAATCATGTCTGTTACCCATTGGTTTTGAGTTTTGCGGCTAAAGTGCAAAAACGTATCCGCTTGGGTAAGGACATCGGTTAAGCTTGAGCCTTGATTAAAGGCATTATGAAATTGATTGTTTAAGATATAGCCAACATATTGAAAATCCCCAGCTTCCATTCCCGCCTGATAAGCTTCATGATTAATCGACTCAGCACATTGAATCGGCTTGACCCAGGAATTCAAAAATGTCGCCAAAAAATGATGGGTGCGACTGATATAAATTGGATGATTAAACGTTTTGCTCAGTTGACAAGACAGTAAACCAAAGGCATACCCAGACTGATAATCTCCCCAAAGGGAACCCAGGAGTAATCCATAATTAGAATAGCCTTTAGCTGATTCAGGAGCATTGCCATATTGTAGGGATAAATTGACGAGTTTTACCGTAACCCAGGCATAACTATCTTGATCAAAGAAATACGTGGGCGGATCGAGACTTAATAGTAAATTTACTGCCGCTTTTGTCACCCTGTCGGTCATGTATGGTAAATCAATTAAACTGGCAATGTGCCGATTTCCTAAATTTCGTTTTAAGTCAGATAATTCACGATTTAAGCCTCTTTTTACATTAGTGTCTGGAAAATCGATGCCGATTTTTTTGAGGGCTTGGCGTCCGACTTTAATGGCTTCTTCATAGTTGGCTAGCATGGTATGCTGAACAATAAGCAGGTTATACAGTTCAGCCTGTTCCACCACGGATTTAGCGTGAATTAAACTCTGATGAATTAAATGCTGTGACGATTCAAAGTCGCCATTCAAATATTCCACTTCAGCGAGTTCCTTATGAAGTTTTAATGTTAATGAATACTGGTCAGTCCAGCTTGTTTCACTTAAGGTTAATAGTCCGTAGTTTAGGTAATCTCTAGCGGCGGTATAAGCCGTTGCTGACTTCGCTTTTTTGGCAGCCGCTAAGTTTAACCGAGTTAATTCAAGTCGTTCGTGAGTGGTGGTAATCGCGTAAGCTTTCCAATTGAGATGATCAACAATATCAAAAATTCGCTCATATTTTTGATAGGGGGATAGCTGGGCAAGCAACAGCCGACCAATGCGCCAGTGAACGGTTTCTTTTGTTGCTTGATCCATTAAAACATCAACCGCTTGTTGTACGCGATCGTGCGAAAATTTATAATGTTGAATTAAATGAAAATATTTTTGCGGATTTTTTGTCTGGGGTTCAATTAATCCTAACTGAATGGCTGGATATAAATCATCCCAGGTTTCATTCGGAATTCTCTCACAAATTTTGGCAAGTAAATCGAGTTGAAAATGATTTCCGATACAAGCGGCTAAACTTAAAACATGTTGAGTGCTTTCCGGAAGTTTTTTCAACTTGCCAATCATCAACTCCACCACGTTATCTGTAATCGCCGTTTCTTCAATCCGGTCGATATCCCAAGTCCACTGACCTGAACCTTCGTTGGTAGAAGAACTAAAGAAAATCAGATTTTCCTGGGCGAGGGTTTTGATAAATTCTTTAATAAAAAAAGGATTTCCTGCGGTTTTACGCACTATTAGTTCTGCTAAAGCAGTAACAGATTGAGCATCTCTGTGTAAGGTTTCGGAGATTAACTCAATAACTCGTTCCCGGTTCAGGGGGGTTAAGATAATTTGGTTAAGAATAACGCCAAGACTACAAATTTTATCGAAGCTAATCATTAAAGCATGATTCGGATCAACTTCATTGTCTCGATACGCACCAATGAGGAATAGATGGTGGATTGGGTCATCTGTCAAAATGAATTCCAGCAACTTGAGGGTAGCTGCATCAGCCCATTGTAAATCATCTAAAAAAATGACTAAAGGATGTTCAGGTTGACAGAAAACCCGCATGAAGGCTTGAAATACTAAATGGAAGCGATTTTGGGATTCAGCCAATCCTAATTCAGGCACTTCTGGCTGAGTACCAATAATCAGTTCAACTTCTGGAATGACCTGGATAATAATTTGTCCATTGCGACCTAATGTTTCCAGTAATATTTTTCGCCATTGCCTAAGTTTTGCTTCACTTTCAGTTAAAATTTTTCGGATTAATTTGGAGAAGGCATTAACCAAAGCTGAACAAGGAGTATTGCGTTGAAATTGATCAAATTTTCCAGTAATAAAATAACTGCTTTTCTGGATAATAGATGGACGAATTTGCTGGATTAGAGCGGACTTACCAACGCCAGCATCACCCGTAATCAGAATGATTTCACTCAGCCCTTTTTGGGTATTTATTGCCCCTTGCCCCTTTGGGGAACAGGCGATGCGAAAAAAAGCGGCGAGGAGTGCTTGAAGTTCACGTTCTCGACCATAAAGTTTTTGGGGAATTTGCAAAAATTTGCCCAGATCATGACATCCAATGGGGAATTCTTTAATTTTGCCCGTTGTTTTTAATTGCTCTAAACAATACTCTAGATCTGCCTTGATTCCTACAGCACTTTGGTATCGATTTTGCGGTATTTTTTCCAATAGTTTCATGACAATATTGGAAATGGCTTGAGGACAAACTAATTGATGATAGGGAAACTGTTGAGTGTTGAGTATTGACCCAACGCTAGGCTCATCTGTAACTAGGTTTGTAGGGATAAATTTAGGAACTTTCTGTTCGCTATTGATGGTAACGTTTGTGCCGAAGCCGCCTTGACTGAGTTTTGAGTCAACTCCCCCATCTTCTTTGTCTTCGCCTGCTTCCTTGTCCTCCTTTTCTACGACGTTTGACTGCAACGTTACATGAGGGGGGAGAGGCTGTTGAGCCAGATGGCAATAAATCAACTCTATGGGTTCATCTTTATCGAAAGGGAGATGATCGGTTAATAGTTCATAAAGAGTGACACCTAAGGAATAAAAATCTGTGCGGTAATCTAGAGGGCAATCCATCCGTCCAGTTTGCTCTGGTGATAAATAGGCTAATGTTCCCTCTACACTAGGCGATTGTTTGAGCGAATGATTTTCGCTGGATACGCGAACCGCGATACCAAAATCAATAATTTTTAGTTGTTCCGTTACCGGATTGAAAATAATATTTGATGGATTAATATCTTTATGAATTGTATTAGCGGCGTGGATTTGACCTAAGCCTTCTGTAATCTTAATCGCGATGTCCAGAATATCGGACAGTGAAAGTTTTATTGTCTTGAGTAATACGTTTAAGGATTCTCCACCAATGTCTTCAAACACGATAACCAACCTATTCTGATAAGCGAGTAAGTCGTAGGCGTGAATGACACCCACCAGTTGCCAGTTATGAGTAATTTCGTATTCCGTTTTATAGCGGCTAAGTTCTTCAGACGTAGGATAGTCAGGTTGGAGAAGTTTCAAAATAACAGGTTGAGTATCGACCTGTCGGATGCCCCGATAGACTATAGAATTGGAGCTTTCGTAGATTTTGGCGAGAATCTGGTAACCTGGAAGGATAATCACGGTGGGATTTCCCTATTAATTCGCTGTTCCAGACGTAGGAATGGTACGTCTATCTAAAAACGGTAGCATTTTGATGGGAAAGTGTCTCTTTATTTTTATAGGATCAGTGGTAGGTGTTAGGTTTTTTAGCTTCCAACAGACAATTGACACCCGACACCCGACACCCTTGCTCAACCGAGCTTTTCACCTTAAGTTAACACCAATAGCAGCCCTCACCCCCAGCCCCTCTCCCAAGCTTGGGAGAGGGGAGTCAGAGGGGAGTCAGAAGGGAGTAGGAAAAGAAGGGAGGGATGATAAACGCACAATCACCCGATTCTTGTCGGAGGTGCTGACTACGCCGAACGTAAGGATTGGGTTTGCCAGTGACGCTGTTGAAGCTGGTGCATGTGGTTAAAGAGTTGCCAACAGTAAGATTCACTTAGCCCACAAGTAATAGCCCCACGCAGCACAACATTAAAATACCAATCGTTCGGTGCTAATTCTTCGGCTAATTTTTCCACAACCACATAAGTCCGGACATTGTGATAGATTCGTCCTTGACAAGACACTTCTATGGTTTCTCGTCGATAGCCACCACGGGGTACTTCTTCCCGGTGATCAAGAGGATCACTAAATCGCTCAGGTAAGCGGTATAAGACGCCTTCAACCGTTGCGTTCACATCGTTCACATCGGGGACTATATCCAGTACACCACAGTTCCGCCGTGCTGACTTGCGGTTAAATCCCAGTCTATATCCGTTGAGAACGGCTGAACCTAGGACGAAAGCATGAGTATTTTCACCTAGCGATCGCTTTAAATCAACAGGACACATACAGGAGCCATAGGCAAAGTAGTAAAAGGTTGGCTCTGTCTGAGGGAACTGTAGCACATTAGCTACGGGTGAAGACGGTTCAAGAGACGGTGAGGGTGAATCTTGACGATCGCGAGGCTGAGTTGTCATCGCTGGCTAAAGACTACAATACTAAACGGCAAAGGCTTAAGCAATATATTGTCAACTAAGTCAGGGGAACGAACTGTAGCCGATTTTTCATATTAAATCAGTGTAGCTCAATCCTGAATCAACCCCGTTGGTATAATTGCAACATAATTGCAACGGCGATCGCACGAACGCAGGCGGTATCATAAATGTGGGTAGTACAACACGCTAAAGAGGAGAAACATTGGCAAGTGCTGACTCGTCAACAGAGTTGACCAATCGCCTCTATAAGCAGCCTGGTGTCTTCGAGTCAGAAGAATCTCTAGGCTTACCCCGAAAATTTGGCGTACACTATCCACAGCAAGATTGCAAACTTTGGCGTTACTTACCCCTGAACTCATGAAGTCCTGCTTATCCGATATGGCTAACCTGAAGCGGCGTCTAGGCATAGCGCTGATACTGCCAATTAGCCTTATGGGAGCGATCGCGCTTCCGACTCCCCTCAAAGATGCCCAAGCCCAAACTGGGGATGGACGTGCTATCACGGTTCGGGCAGATATTCAAGAAGCGAATTCCCAAACTGGCGTTGTCACAGCACGGGGTAATGTACAAATTGATTATCCGGCTCGCCAAATTCAGGCAACGGCGGCTCAAGCTCAATATTTTAGTCGAGAACGGCGTATTGTTCTCACGGGGAATGCTTACGTTTTGCAACAAGGCAATAGTCTGCGCGGTGAAACGATTACCTATTTAATTGATGAAGGGCGCTTTGTTGCTCTACCGAAAACGGAACAACAGGTTGAATCGATCTACATTGTGTCTGATCCAGAAGCTCCAACTCAACCTGTCGCGCCGCCTGTAACTCCTCCCTTTAATCCCAAACCTGTGTTCAAAACTCCAGTCAGTGATCCATAATTGTTATTTATTATTTGTTATTTGTCATTTGTTATTCGTTAGCGCCGAAACCCTTGAGATACCGTAGGGTGGGTTTCGACTTCGCAAGGGGCCACCAGCATACCAGTCAGTACCCTTCAACTGAACACTAATCGGGGCGGGTTTAGTTACATCTGGGTGACAGCCAACGATAGTAGTGAAACCCGCCCCTACAGACTAAAAACTTGGTCGGGGCGGGTTTAGTTACATCTGGGTCAAAAGGAAACGATAATAGTACAACCCGCCCCTACAGATGTGCCATGGCACGTCTGTACACATTACATAACTCTCCAACTGAGGTAGCTATTCTTGAAAATCGTTTTAGAGAATATTCATAAATCCTATAACAAGAAGTCTATCGTTAACCGCGTCAATCTATCGGTGGCACAAGGGGAAGTTGTGGGGCTGCTCGGTCCAAATGGTGCGGGAAAAACGACCACCTTTTACATTGCTATTGGTCTCGAAAAACCGAATCAAGGGACAGTATGGTTAGATGATAATGACATCACCAAGCAGCCGATGCACCAGCGGGCGCGTTTTGGGATTGGCTATTTGGCGCAAGAACCCAGTATCTTTCGGAATCTGACAGTTCGGGATAATCTTCGACTGGTGTTAGAGCAAACGGGTGTACCGCGTCAAGAATGGCGCTGGAGGTTACGAACGTTGATCGAAGAGTTTGGCTTAGAAAAAGCAGCGAATACGATTGGGAGGCGGGTTTCTGGGGGTGAACGTCGTCGCACCGAATTGGCAAGGGCGTTAGCTTCAGGCGTAGAAGGACCCAAGTTTTTATTCTTAGATGAACCTTTTGCTGGGGTTGATCCGATAGCTGTGGCTGAGATCCAAAAAATCATTGCCCGGTTGCGCGATCGCGAAATTGGGGTTTTAATTACGGATCATAATGTTCGCGAAACCCTAGCCATCACCGATCGCGCCTATATCATGCGAGATGGGCAAATTCTGGCATCGGGTAGCGCTGAAGAACTTTACAACAACCCGTTGGTGCGACAATATTACTTGGGTGATGAGTTTCAAAAATAATCCTGGCTATTTCTCGATGTTTCGTAAATAGCCCTCAAACCCATAGATAAACATAAGACGAATGACATAAGACGAATGACGAATGACGATCCGTAAATCTCTACCTCTTTTCTCATTTATTCCTGGCGTATCGGTGATGGATCGTTATATTATCACCGAACTCATTCCCCCATTTTTATTTGGGATGGGAATGTTTTCCTCAGTGGGGGTAACGATTGGTAGCTTATTTGACTTGATGCGGAGAGCGGTGGATGAAGGACTACCAGCCACATTAGTGCTGAAAGTGCTGCTGTTGAGTTTACCTCAGTTCATGGCGTATGCTTTTCCTACATCTGTCTTGTTAGCCACCTTATTGACCTACAGCCGTCTGTCTAGCGACAGTGAACTGATTGCGTTGCGAAGCTGCGGGGTGAGTATTTATCGCCTAGTGCTACCCGCGTTATTACTCAGTTTAGTTGTGACTGGCATGACCTTTGGATTTAATGAATACGTTGTCCCTGCCTCTAACTATCAAGCAACGATAACCTTAGAAAAGGCATTAGGAGAGGAAAAACCCACCTTCAAAGAGCGCAATATCTTCTATCGAGAATATGCAGAGGATAAAACACTCAAGCGCTTATTCTACGCTCAAAATTTTGATGGTGAGCGGATGAAGGGCTTAACCATTCTCGACTGGTCTCAGCAAAGTCTTAACCAAATTGTCACCGCTGATTCCGCAATATGGAATATAGCGCAAAGTACTTGGGATTTCTATAACGGTACGATTTATTTAGTGTCACCGGATGCCTCCTACCGTAACATCGTGCGGTTTGAACACCAACAACTACAATTACCTCGCATTCCCTTGGATTTGGCGAGAAAAGACCGCGATTACGATGAAATGAACATCACTCAAGCCAGAGAACGTCTAGAGTTAGAGCGCCAGAGTGGGGATGAGGAGGACATTCGCAAACTCAAAATCCGCATCAGTCAAAAATTTGCATTACCCTTTGCTTGCGTTGTTTTTGGCTTAGTTGGGGGATCATTAGGCAATCAACCTCAGCGTACCAGTAAAGCCACAGGCTTTGGGATTAGCGTGTTAGTGATTTTTGCGTATTATATGCTAATGGCGATCGGAGATGCTCTAGGATTAAGTAACTACCTCCCCCCCTTAATCTCGGCGTGGTTGCCCAATCTGATGGGGTTTGCGGTTGGCGGATTTTTGTTAATTCGAGCCGCCCGGTAGGGGTTTGGTCTCCAAACCCTAAACCTGCAAACCCCTCAACCGAACAGCATTGTGCTATAACCTGTCCGAACGGGTGAGTCGCAGAGTCTATCAGATTGGATATAATTAGTGGGTTGCACTACAGAACCAACCGTTTACTCAGAAAAAATCAATCCTTTAAAATATTTCTGTAACAAAAGTTACATTATCCTACTTATTCTGACTCGGTTCGTTCAATTTTTGTCAAATCATACTACCGGCTTGCGCTATGTCATCTCCCAATCAAGTGCCTGCGTATCTGCGCTATTTAAAAGCCCGACTTCAACCCTTAAGGCAACCCAAATTTTGGCTATCAGTCATGGGCTTTGGCTTAATCGTGTTGTTTGTCTGGGAATATTGGCAGAATCCCGATTGGTTGAGTTTTTTGGAAGAAGACCCAATCCGCGAGCAATTTGAGAACTCAACGGATGAGACAACACTTTCGGCTGAAGAACTTGCCGCTAACATGGCAGATATTGACAGTTCGGCAGTCCTCATCGAGGAATTTGACCAACAGAATGCTCTAGCGTTGGCTAATCTACCGAACCAGAAGCCCGGAGACAAAAAAAATTCCTTGACCGCATCGGTACCCGAACCGCCGTCAACCTCTACTCCCTCAATCCTAAATAGTGCTGCTGAGTCAAAACCAAGCTCCAGCAATCCCTTCGCCAAAGCCTCACAAGACTTTCTCATGGGGGATATTTTATCGGGGAAGGGACTCTTTCCTGACCCAAATATGTTAAGTTCTGAGCCTTCGTCGTCAAACTCAGAAACGACTTCTGCGAATGCTTTCCAAGAATTGACTGAGGTGTCAGGAACTGAGGCGTCTCAAACGAACAATCAAAATTCTGAGCAACTGACGCAACGTTCTGATACAAATCAAAGTCAAACCGTGCCAACCTCTAGAACGAGTGAACAAACCCGAGTTCCATCACTAACGACGCCAAGGACGACAACCAACCGTGGGATGATACAGCCTAGCTACCCTCCGGCTTCTGTACCGACGGTATCGGGTTACAATGGTGCCGGACAGCCCACCTATCCCACAGGAGTGGCACCGAATGGAACCGTTTACAACGGTGCGGGACAGCCCATGTATCCCTCCGTTCCTGCCCCTCCAGTCCCAGCAACGGGTGTCACCACCTCTCCTGTGATACCTACAGCACCTGGCAACTCCGCTAATGTTGGACAATATCCGATTCAACCCAATAATGTTCCTAGCGCCGGAAATAATCCGACACCCATTACACCAGGATTGCAGGAGAGTCAGCTCAATCGCTCACAACTAAATGCACCCCGTTAGTCGCCTCGTCGCCTTCCATGTCTAAAAAGGCAGTGCTGCTGTTGATTTTCAAGGTGCGATCGCATTCCCAATATGTAGGGGCGGGTTTAGGGATTAAATGAGTAAACCCACCTCAAACCCCACAACGAAACCCGCCCTAATCCCCACCTAAATTTTTGATTAATTCCCAACCCGATAACAAAACCCATCTGATTTAAGGCGCGATCGCACTGTCCTACGACTTAGTGCAGGCAGAAGTCTTTGACCACTTCTACCTGGCACTATTATTTAACCATCCGATGAGGGACTAGAAGTGTTTAATAATTGCGTCGGCAAATTCAGAACACTTCAACGGGGACTCAAGCCGTGGGGTCATCATCCGGGCTAAGTCGTAGGTTACTTCCCGATTAGAAATAGCACCGCCAATTCCCCGTGTAATCAGGTCAGCCGCTTCTTGCCATCCCATATATTCCAACATCATCACCGCCGATAGGATGAGTGAACCGGGATTAATTCGGTCTAAACCCGCGTGCTTGGGTGCTGTGCCGTGGGTGGCTTCAAAAATTGCACAGGTGTCACCAATATTGGCACCGGGTCCCATGCCTAAACCTCCTACCAGGGCAGCCGCCGCGTCGGACAGATAATCCCCATTCAGATTCATCGTCGCCAGAATCGAGTATTCATCCGGGCGAGTCTGGATTTGTTGGAAAATACTGTCCGCAATCCGGTCATTGACCATGACTTTTTCTTTCCACTGACCATTGCCGTGGGTGTCCCAGATGGCATTGAGAACACTTTCGACTTCTGCCGTCGCTTCAGCCCGCTTTTCCGGTGTCAGGGCATCGTAACCAGGTTCAAGCTTACGGGCATTGTCATCGAGGCTGATATCTGGGTCATGTTCTTTATTGCTCAATATCCAAGATTCTCGTTCGGTAACACATTGCGCCCGGAATTCTGTGGTCGCTAGTTCATATCCCCAGTCTCGAAATGCACCTTCGGTGTATTTCATAATATTACCCTTATGCACCAAGGTAACCATTTGCTTGGCTTTAGGTAAGCTTAAGGCGCGTTCAATGGCGCGACGAACCAGACGTTGAGTACCGGTTTTGCTGATGGGTTTAATCCCAATCCCTGAGTCAAGGCGAATCTGCTTTGTGCCATGTTCTGGCGTGGCTGGAATAAAATCGTTATTGAGAATTGAAATCAGTTTGTCGGCAATTTCGGTTCCCTGACGCCACTCAATTCCCAGGTAGATGTCTTCTGTGTTTTCCCGGTAGATAATCAAATCTAGTTTCTCGGGTTCTTTGTGGGGCGAGGGTGTCCCTGAGTAGTATTTGCAGGGACGCACGCAGGCATAGAGATCATTAATTTGACGCAGGGCGACGTTGAGCGAACGAATACCTCCACCAATTGGTGTGGTTAAGGGTCCCTTAATCGCAACGCCGTATTCTTTAATCGCGGTTAAGGTGTCTTCCGGTAAATATTGATACGTGCCGTACTTGTCGCAGGCTTCATCACCGGCATAAATTTTAAACCAGGTAATGTTCCGCTTCCCACCATACGCCGTTTGCACCGCCGCATCAATAACCTTTTGGGTGGCGGGCCAAATATCGACACCTGTGCCGTCTCCCCGAATGAAGGGAATAATCGGATCATCAGGAACAATGGGTTTGCCATCCTCGAAGGTAATGCGAGACCCTGTATCTGGAGGTGTGATTTTTTCGTACATAAAACTCTTTCGCTAAGGTTTAAATCAGCATCACAATTATTGATGCTCCGAAAAAGTTACCAGATCTCTTGGCGGCTGGGAACTTTATTAAGTTTTTTTGCAGATTGCTGTCGAATGAGGACGAAAATAGCAAGAAATTGGTAACAAAGATAACGGACGTTTCAGGAGTTACCCCTTACTCATTACCCCTTATAAAAGGCACAGCTACAAGCTTGGACTCGATAGCCTAGGGTTTAGACACTCGCTGAACTCAACTATTATGCTGGAATAAAGCATCTGTGTTGGCTATCGTGGCGCATTATGTTACTCGATAGAGCCTAGCTCGGCGTTAACCCGACTGTGTGATGGGGTAGCCGATGACAGAGGGTTGGTTCATCTGTCCTCAGGTTGGCTTGTCATTAAATGTTTGTGGCAATACGCTACTGAAGTCGCTAGGCTATTACCAACACTGAGTTTTTTGCTCCTGATTCCTGCTCCTGTCTGGACGCTTCTTGCCCAAGGAAGGACGTTCTAAGGGAAAGCGTCTCACCACCCTAACCTTCAACCTTTTGATCCATGACTGACGACCAACGATGAAAAAAATTTTAGTGGTTGATGATGATAGAACATTACGCATTACTCTGACACGCGCCCTGGAAAATATGGGATATCAGGTTCAACAGGTGAGTTCTGGGGCAGAAGCTTTGGAGGCTTGTGTTAAAAATCCACCGGACTTGGTGGTTTCTGATGTGATGATGCCAGAGATGGATGGAATAGAATTTTGCCGTCGTCTGCGGGCGACTCCATCCGGTCAACTGATGCCGTTTATTTTTCTATCAGGCAAAGGAGAACTAGAAGACCGGATTCACGGTCACTCCATCGGCGCGGATGATTATCTGATTAAGCCGGTTAATCCTAGAGAATTAGCGGCTAAAATCGAGGCTCAGCTTGAGAGAACCCGTCGTATCCATGCTCTGATTGTTCAGTTGATGCAGCTTAATGCCAGTTCTGCTGTCACGGAGTTAGCGAACCAAGCCAAAACCGCTCAAGCGACCGAGGTTCCAGCACCCCAGGAAGAAGAAACTGTCACCCCTACGCCTTTACCGTTGACACCTGCAGAAGAACGAGTGTTTTGGGAAGTGATTCAAGGATTGACGAACAAACAAATCAGCAATCGCTTGTTTATCAGTCCACGTACTGTTCAAACCCACCTAAGTAGTATTCTAAATAAGTTAAAGCTGGGGAACCGCGCTCAGCTTATTCGTTTTGCCTATGAAAAAGGTTATCAAGCTCCGAGCAATGGTTAGGAAGGCGGGGGAGCAGGGGGAGCATGTAGAGACGTAGCATGCTACGTCTGGGAGCAGGGGGAGATGGGGCGCAATGTTCATAGCACGTCTGGAAGCGGGTGACTTCTTTTTACTGCTAAGTGAGGTGATTAGACCGATGTTCTAAAGTAATCTTGTCAATTTTAGAGTTTCAGGCGTTCAAGCGAGCCACTTTGCCTCGACAATAGGATCAGTTGCCGCAACTTCAAACACGTCGCTTCATGATAGACCAAACGAGTGCCTCTGTACCCGAAACCTCTAACCAGCTTGCCGAGTTGACTAGCCAACTCGAGTCGAGTTCTGAGAAAAAACAACTCCAGCTTATTCCAGAACTGGTGAATCAGGGGGATGCTGGTTTAGATGTTTTGATGGACTTTCTGCAAGCGCAATCCTCAACTCCTCCCAGTCTCAGTGTCGGTTTGGCATACCAAGCCCTTTATCAGGCAAAGACTGCCAAAACTGAGGAGTTCCTACAAAACCATTTTCCGACCGGAATTGTTCCCCTGTTGTCTGAACGGGATATTGACTACGCTCCCCTACAACAGTTACTTGCCGAGCAAGAGTTTCAGGCAGCGGATAGGTTGACATTGGAGAAACTTTGTGAGTTGGCTGGGTCTGCTGCTGTACAGCGCAAATGGTTGTACTTTTCCGAAGTGGAGAGGTTCCCGATTCCCGATTTACAGACGATTAATACTCTGTGGGTGATTCACTCTCAAGGTAAATTTGGATTTTCTGTGCAGCGGGAAATTTGGCTGTCTGTGGGCAAAAACTGGGAAAAACTGTGGCCCAAAATTGGCTGGAAGTCCGGGAATAGCTGGACTCGATACCCCAATGAGTTTACCTGGGATCTCAGCGCCCCCAAAGGTCATCTACCGCTTTCTAATCAGCTACGCGGTGTCCGGGTTATTGCCAATTTGCTGTCTCATCCGGCGTGGTTAAGTTAAAGTTGGTCATTTGGCATTTGTGGTAATTTAACGGCTAGGTCGGGGCGGGTTTAGTTACATTCGGGTGACCACAAATGATAGAGGTGAAACCCGCCCCTACAGGTTTCTCATCTCCCTCTGCTCCCCCTGCTCCCTCTGCTCCCCCTGCTCCCCCTGCTCCCCCTGCTCCCCCTGCTCCCTCTGCTCCCTCTGCTCCCCCTGCTCCCTCTGCTCCCCCTGCTCCCCCTGCTCCCAGACGTAGCATGCTACGTCTCTACATGCTCCCTCTGCTCCCCCTGCTCCCCCTGCTCCCTCTGCTACGGTAGCCAGTGGGGGAGAAATCCTGGTAATAATGGCTCAGGTTGTAGTTGTACGGGTGTTTCTGAGGTTATAGATTCATCTAAGGGCAATAGCCAAAGACGTCCAGTTGCGATCGCTTGTCCTTCGTCGTTCCTTAAACTGTCAATGGCTGAGGCGGGTCGGGTGGCTACCTGATCGAATAATAAGGCTAAACCATCTGGGGATAAACTCAGTTGAATATCACGCTGTTCTGGCAGAACGACTAAGGGTTGTATTGGACTCTCCTCACTATCGGGTTCAGTGTCGAGATTAACGGCGGCGATAAAGGGTTCCTCGCGATACTCTTCCCCTTGAATCAGTTGCGTCAGGAGACAATAGAGGGTTTCCTGACTGGGGGCGAACTCACAGTTGACAATCGAACCGGTTGTGCGGAGGAGTTCTTCCTCAGTTCCCTGATTATTGACCAAAAACAGCGATCGCGTATAGTCGGTATTAAATTTCACCATTGTCGCTGCTGCACCATCGCTGGCAAAGCTGAGAACTTGACCAAATTTGGGCAGAAAGTCTAGAGGTTCGGCGTCGGCGTTTAAGGGCAAAATAGCCACCCCTTGTCCTTGCGCTACGGCTAATGAGGCACTATCTGGGGCAATTAAAAATTCCCCACCGGGTTGATTCTCTAAGGGTTGGGGTTCGCCATCAGCGGGGATCATCCACAGACCAAAGTCAGCGGGATCTTCTCGATTCACTCGCTGTACCACAATGATTTGTCCGTCTCTGGATAAGTCAAATTGCAGATTTTGATAGTTTTGGCTATCTAAGACCAAATCCAGCTTACCAGGGGTTTGCTGAGCCGGAGAACGCTGATCTGGAGAGAGAAACGACATTCCTGTGGTTACGGTGTACAGTTGTGCCGTGAGTAACCCCTTTGCCTGATTTTGGCGATCATTGGCAGAAAATAAAATGCGATCGCTCCCTGGATAGGGCTGAAAGTCCAGTACTACCAAATCAGCAGGTGTCAGCAGCGTTTTTTGCTGTTGGGTGAGATTATAGAGAATTAACCGCCCTTGTTCCTCTCCTTCAACGCCAATGTAAGCAAAAGCGCGATCGCGACTGTGAAAGGTTGCCTGAAACGGTTCCATGACGGTACCGTCTTCTTCAACTCCTGGTATTTTCTCCTTTGCGCCCTGAAGCTGAACCTGATAGTCATTACCATAGGGAATCGGCGAAAGCAACGTATACGCCATTTTTCGCCCCGCCCAGCTAATCTTGCCCTCGATTGGCGGTATCTCTGAGGGACTCACCTCACCCTCTGGCAAAACTGGCGTGATTTTGAGATTCGCTTCTACGCTGGCGTGGTTCATCGGACGGCTAAAGGTTAGAATAAACGCCGTATCCTCTGCACTGACGTATTTGTCCTGCCAACTGAAATCCCTAACTCTAGGTCGAGTGGTATCGCCTGTCAATAGCACGATGCCAATAAACAGACTTAACACTACCATGATTATCAAAGCCAGACGATCAATGGGTTGGAGAAATTTTTTAGATGGTAAGGTTGGAGCAGTCATTTCAACGATCACACCTTTTGCTCTAGCATTCTAGTCTAAATCTCCCTCCAGACAGTAACCATATAGGGTGCAGGCTTTCTCTACTGACTCTTGTCCGGATAAAACAGGGTGTTGTTACCGAATCTTTATATTAAATAATCTGTAAAGTTCTGTAAATTCATCCTTTGGGTGTATTGAATCTATTGTGAGGCGTTTTTAAATTAAGGAGAATACGCCTCGACCCCTGCATATATTACACGTTGCTGACTTACTGCCATGATTTCCCACCTCTATCAGCCCTCAACAAGTCGCCTTTTCGATACCCGTACCCCGGATAAATTGTCTGTGGAACCACTTTGCTTAGATGAGCGTATCCTCGGTGCAGCAAGCTGTGGCATTGTCCTCAGCGATGCTTGCCAACCGGATCTGCCGATTATCTATTGCAATCCCGCCTTCGAGAGAATTACCGGCTATTCTCGTCAAGAGGTGGTTGGACGCAATTGCCGCTTCCTGCAAGGCGCAGATACTGATCCGCAGGTGGTTGAGCAAATCCGTCAGGCTCTACGAACTGAGCAAGAGGTGAAGGTAGTCCTTAAGAATTATCGCAAAGATGGGACACCCTTTTGGAATGAGCTAGCGATCTCACCGATTCGAGACGCCAAGGGGCGCGTGATCTATTTTGTTGGCGTTCAGACTGATATTACATCTCAAAAGCAAGCCCAAGAGGAACTTCAGCGCAATCATGCTTTATTAAAGGCGCAACAAGAAGCTGATCCGGATGGTGTCATTGTCATTGCTCCCAATGGTCAAATCATTAATCACAATTCTCGCTTTTGCCAAATGTGGCAGGTTCCTGATGACATGATGAAATCCTCCGATAAAGAGGAATTTTTAGAATGTGTGTTGCCCTTAATTGCTGAACCGCTAAAAGTGTTTAGTAAAGTCGAATATCTGGAACAGCATCCGCCACTAACTCATAAGGATGAAATTCAGCTAACTGATGGACGAATTTTCGAGCTTTATTCCACGCCAGCTTTATCGGCTACAGGAACGTGCTACGGCAGAATTTGGTCATTCCGTGACATTACCCAAAACAAACGAACTGAACAGCAATTAAAGCAACAAGCCAAGCAAGAACGGCTTTTGAGCTGTATAAATCAGCGAATTAACCAATCCTTGAATCTGAATGAAGTCCTGAATACAGCCGTCGCAGAAGTGCGAAAATTTATAAAGTGCGATCGCACTCTGATTTATCGGTTTGACCCAGATTGGGCAGGAACCGTTGATGTGGAGTCAGTTGGCGGTGGGTGGATGAGAATTGTCGGCACAACCATTGAGGACAATTTTTTTAAGAATCCTGACGTGACATCGCTTCTCTATCAAGACGGTTATATTCGAGTTATTGACGATATCTACAACGCCAATTTAAGCCCCTGTCACATTGAATTACTTGAAAATCTTCAGGTTCAGGCTAGCTTAGTCGCCCCTATTCTACAAGGTAAAAAGCTCTGGGGATTACTGGTTGCCCATCACTGTTCGGAAGTGCGACAATGGCAGCAACAGGAAATTGAATGTGTGCGAAAACTTAGTATTCAGTTAAGCATGGCAATTCAGCAAGCGGCATTGTTTGAGCAAGTCTCGGCTGAACTCAAGGAACGCCAAGCCGCTGAAGCCGCCTTGCGAGAGTCGGAAACAAACTTGAAGGAAAAAGCCACCCAGCTTGAAAAAACTCTGCGTGAACTTAAACAGACTCAACTTAAACTGATTCAAAATGAAAAAATGTCGAGTTTGGGACAGTTAGTAGCAGGAATTGCTCATGAAATTAATAATCCGATTACGTTTATCTCTGGGAATATTTATCATGCCAATCAATATGCTCAAGATTTATTGGAGTTAGTGCAACTCTATGAACAGCACTATCCCCAACCTGCACCAGAAATTGAAACCTTAACTGAGGACATTGATATCGAATTTCTCCGAGAAGATTTGCCCAAACTTCTTAGTTCCATGCAATTCGGGGTTAACCGTCTGGAAACGTTAGTTGGTAGCCTAAAGAATTTCTCCCGCCTGGATGAAGCTGAACGTAAATGCATGGATGTTGAACAAGGGATGGAGAATACGCTGTTAATTTTGCAGCACCGCTTAAAGCCGGACGCTTCTACTATCCAAGTCGTCAAAGACTATGGCAAGTTGCCATCTGTAGACTGTTATCCAGGACAACTCAATCAAGTCTTTATGAATTTGCTGAATAATGCCATTGATGCTCTCAATTCCGGGGATGAACAAGGGTATAAGAATAAGGGTTCAGCATCAACAGAACTCTCTTTTCCTGATCATGCTCCTACGCCGACGATATGGATTCGGACTGAATTATCGGAGCGCAATTCTGTATTGATCCACATTGCTGATAATGGTTGTGGCATTCCTGAACACATCAAGGAACAAATTTTCGACCCATTTTTTACCACAAAACCTGTAGGAGAAGGAACAGGGTTAGGATTATCGATTAGCTATCAAATTGTCGTAGACAAACATGGGGGAAATTTACATTGCTTCTCCGCACCCGGATGCGGTACAGAGTTTGTGGTGGAAATTCCCTTATTGTAGGGTTCCGCAGATGCTTCGTTTCGTTCCTCCGCTTCGCTCCGGACTCCACTCAGCATGACAGATTACCTCTTTCACTGCAACTTGGTATTAGTCGCCGGAGTGTGAGATTTTACGGTTAAATTGGGGGCAAGCCTTCCTTGGTGTCAACTTAACCGAATCTCATCCAATAATTTGCTCAATCATCCGATTGGCTTGCGATCCATACCCACCACCAAAAAGATTGAAGTGATTGATGATATGGTACAAGTTGTACAAGGTTTTGCGCTGCTTATACCCCGAATCTAACTGCCACACTTGGTTATACCCCCGATAGAACGCCGCCGGAAAGCCCCCAAACAATTCTGTCATGGCAATATCCGCTTCGCGATCGCCGACATAAGTTGCCGGATCTAACAGTACAGGTTCCCCTGATGTGGTAATAGCCGCATTTCCCCCCCACAAATCCCCGTGAATCAAAGAGGGTTTGGGTTGATGATCCAACAATTCAGGAACTTTTGCCAATAATTGATCTTGTCCCGGAAAATGTCCCCCGCGACGCCGTGCTAGTTTAAATTGATATCCTAATCGATGTTCGGCAAAGAATTCTGCCCAATCATCCATCCAATCGTTAATTTGTGGCGTTGAACCAATGGTGTTGTTTTGATTCCAACCAAATCGTCCGTCTTTGTCTTGAGGCGGAGTCGCCTGATGCATCGCCGCTAGCTGGCGTCCCATTTCTACCCAGGATTCACTATTCCCACCGCCAAATTCCAGCCACTCTAGGACAATATACGCCGAATTTCCAGCGACACCATAGACGATGGGTTGCGGAACTCGAATCGCATGGGTATCTAGCATTTCCTTTAATCCCAACGCCTCTGCTTCAAACATACTGACTTGAGAGGCTTGGTTAGTCTTGACAAAATAGGTAGAATCGTCACCGATTAACGCACAACCCTGATTAATGCAGCCGCCACTCACCGAACGGCGGTTCACGACTTCAAAGGGTTTGCCTGTGACTTGGCTAATCTGGGCAGCTATTTCTGTCCACATCGTTGATATTGGTAGGTTGGCGGCAGACTTCCAACGTCAGTTTATCAGAAAGGAGGATCGACGTTGAATTCTTTTTCCGTGGAGCCTTCTATCCTCTGCCCTGGAACCTTCTGCCTTTCCCCGTGATCCCGTAAGACAATTAGGGGCTGCTGAATAAGTCTTGTGGTGAGGGGGAGCTGGGGAAGCTGGGAAAGCTGGGGGAGCTGGGGGAGCAAGGGTACATTTTACCTGAGCAAGGTGATGCCATACTTATGAAGGATGCTACCCCATTTCCTTGCACTTTATCCACTGTCAATATGGCTCAAAGCATTGAT